>NZ_MDAW01000155.1:0-15597 GCF_002875385.1 Vibrio sp. 10N.222.52.B12
TTTTCTGGATAAAGAGAAGCGGTCTTTGTATTCGACATATGTAGAGGCCAGCAAAGCGGCGATAGGATTGGGCATTCAATCGCAGCCGGAATATAAGCAGCGATACAAAGAAGATGAGTGTCTGCCCTCGAGTCCAAATCAGATTTATGCTTCTGACTGGATTGATTGGTTTAGTTTTCTGGATAAAGAGAAGCGGTCTTGGTATCCGACATATGCAGAGGCCAGCGAAGCGGCGATAGGATTGGGCATTCAATCGCAGCAGGAATATCAGCGGCGCTACAAAGAAGACGAACATCTTCCCTGTGAGCCAGGTACGTTTTATGGTGATGATTGGGTCAACTGGATTCACTTCTTATTGCCCAGAGATATTTCCAATCTGAAACAGTTCAAAACAGCATGTTCGATTCTAAGAATCAAAGACTCATCTCAATACAGAGTTACACAAAAGAACTATCCTCAATTACCCTCCAAACCTGAAAAAAGAATACCCGATTGGAGCAATTGGTATGACGCTCTCGATATACTAAGACCTTATGGATATGACGAACTGGTGGCTTTGGTTCGAAGCATAGGTGTTTTCAGTCTCGCTGAATACGCAAAACTTCGAGTTGAATCTAAAGATCCAAGAATGCCAGTAAAACCAGAAAAGTATTATCAGGGGAAGGGGTGGACTAACACTTATGACTTCTGGGGAGTTAAACGACCGTATCAAGTGAAATATTTTACTGATGAATGGTCTTTGTGGGCGGAGACGATAAAAGAGTTTCTCAAGTTTGCACGTGGGGGAGATACCAAAGCGAAAGACTTATGTGAATTTGTTCGTGAATACATTGAGCCAAATGGTTTTGAAACATCCCCGTTGGAGTTTCTCACACGTGGCTCGACAAACATTCAGCCAATGCTGAACCTGTTTGAACAAGTTCCAGTGACACGAAGAAAAAAATGGGCGTTCTCAATCAATGAGTTCTTAGATTGGATTATCTCTAGTTTTCTTATTTTGGAAGATACAGAGACGGGAGAAATTACTCACATCAAGGACGCTAAAAACCCTTTTAGTCACATCAACTTTAATGGAGAGACTGCTCCTCAAGTTGTCAATGAAACAGACAAGATGGCTCTGCCCTATCAATATGTAAAAGCAGGGCGAGAGTGGATATTTCCATTGGACTCTGTAGAGAAAAATTTAAGCTATCGGGATTTAGCTCATTTGCAGCGTTTTTCATCAGATTGGGTGCAAATCAAAGACAGCTCTATCCTTGATAAGAGTGACCCTGACTGCGTTTTCAAAGTTGAAAATGGAAAAACCTACCTTTGGTTTCCAACATACTGGACCTATACATACTCACTAATGCAACTCCCCGCACGAGGTATGCAAATTGTTTATTGCGATTCTGGAGAAGCCGATCAGGAACTAGCCGACTTTAAGAACGGTAAAGTTGTGTGGAAGAAAAATAAGACAAAGTTGGCAGATTTAACCAACCGGCAGGGTATGGTGAGTAAGTCCGGCCAAGGAGAGTTCGGTGTCCATTATACATCGAACAAGACTAAGTTTGATGGTTCGGGCTACACGATTCCCTTCATGCCCATAGAGCTTGCGTATTGGTTGGTAAAGCTTAGAAAGTGGCAACAAAAATATAATCCACTTAAGGAGCCAACGAAATGGCTTGACTGTGAGCGCACCAATCTAAACGAAGTACAGCGTAAGCAAAAAGGGTCTAATTGCTTTTTATTCCGAGACTATCTAGAAAAAGAGCCTGGCACATTTGGTGGTAGACTAACGACACGGCTTGCAGCGGCGCTGTATTTTTCTGGCAAGAATGATATTAAAACGGCTACCTACAAAGGATTGAAATACAATCAATCGATTAAAGAGTTGGAAAAGAGTCAAACGATACCGCTTTCACACTTCAAATCTCCCTACACTCCACACTCAATGCGCGTCAGTCTGATTAACGCGTATGCCTTTGAATTTGGCATTCCTTTGGAAGTCATTATGAAATTGGTCGGTCACTCCAGCATTCTGATGACAATCTATTATACCAAGAGCGGTAAGACAGGAGCCAACTTGCGAGAGAAAATGGAGGTGGGAGAAAAGGAGGCGATGAGCAAAGCAACTCAGACGCTCAAATCCTTTGTGGAGCAGCAACGAATTGAAGAGGTGAAATCACAGTTGGTAGGCTCGTCTGTGGATCTACTGAATTCACTAGACAATGCTCGGCCGGCCTCCAGTTATCTTTGGAAAGATTTCGGTATCTGCCCTGTTGGAGGTGCTTTTTGTTCAGAAGGGGGCTGTCCTGTAGCCACAAAAGCTAACATATATCACCCTGTACCAGCCGGTTATTTGGGTGAGCAGAACTGCTTTCAGTGTCGATTCTTCATAACCGGCCCTGCATTTTTGGTTGGACTTGCAGCCATGTTCAATGAGATTAGCCTAGCCGTAAACACTCAGTCTATACGTTACGCTTCCCTTGGGCAGAAGCTGGATAATATTGCAGAGAAGATAGATGTCATTGATCACCAACTTTACAAAATAAAAGTGGATAGCTCAGAGAAGTTGGCTTTAGAGTCTGATAGACGTGGGTTAGTTGGGGAGCGTATGCACTTGAACTCGGAAATTGAAACACGAGCGAAGAAGCTAGATTTGTACCTCTCAGACATGAACGCGATTCACCGACACATCCATAATTGTCAAACTCTTATGCGTAAGCCTAAAGAAAACACGGAGAATCGGTATCAACTTATTGTGCCGCATGAATTTACATTAGGTGTAGAGCTAGACGAAGTGAGTAATTTCCATCAACTATCAGAAGTATGTTCGAACGCTGAGCTGTACCACAGTTGTAACGACGATTTAGCGGTCACTAGACGCTCTCAAATGATCGACAAAATGATGGTTGAAAACGGCATCCAGCCTCATTTCTTCTTACTGTCCGAAGAAGAACAACTCCTAGTAGGGAACCAGCTAACAGAGCTAATGTTGACAAGGTTGAAAGGCTGGGAGAACGTTGACCGTCTCATGGATGGGAGTTTGACTCTAAAGGACTTATCGATAGATAACCAGTTCGACGAAAAGACGATTCGTGAGCTGTTTGAGCAGTCGAAGCCACTAAAAAGGATTGGTTAGCATGTCAGAGATTACTCCTGAGCAATTACTGAGTCAGCTAAAAAAGAAAGCATCATCTCGGGTACAGAACTCATTAGATGCCGTGTTTACCATATGCAAGGAGCAACAAGAGCGCGGATTGAACGACTTCAGTTATTCAACGATAGCTCGACTTGGAAAAGGGCGAGGTGTTCCAGCTGCACAAAGTATCCGGAACAAGACGGGGGAATCGTACCGAACCTTAATTGCTAGCTTCAACTCTTCAACAAAAGACCAACCTAAGCCGGTACGAAACACCTCAAAAGGTAAGATGCACGCTTGGATAGATGAACTAGAAGATCCAGTAGTTAAGCTTCAAGCCAATATTCTCTACGCACAGAAAAAGGAAGCAGAACGTCTACTCAATGAAGTAGTGCCTATTAGTCAGGTTATTGAAGTGTTCGATAACGTCGATGTTTCTGTGGCGTCGATTAAGCTCACTGAGTTGGAGCGAAGCGCCTTAGAGTACCTTATTTCTAGTGAGTTTTTACGCAGACACCAATTGGAGCTTGGAAAAAATGGCAGTATAGTTTCGAATGATACTCAAAAGTCTTTTTTCCCTGTAGCAACTTTGGATGCAATCAAAAAGGCTTTACAGAACTTATAAATAACTTGGATTGTAGAAGTGAAAACAAAACTAATCACCAGAGAAGGTTATAACAAACTCAAAGCGGAACACGAGCATCTGTGGAATGAGAAGCGTCCAGAGATTACCAAAATCGTTACATGGGCAGCTAGTTTGGGTGATCGCTCGGAAAACGCTGACTACACCTTCAACAAACGCTTACTTCGTCAAATAGACCGTCGTGTGCGCTTCCTTCGTAAGTTTCTGCCTGAAGTGACCATTGTTGACTACTCTCCTCAACAAGAAGGAAAGGTCTTCTTCGGAGCTTGGGTTGAGATTGAGAATGAAGGCGGTGATGTTAAGACATTCAGAATTGTTGGCCCTGAAGAAATCTATGGAGACGCAAAAGACTACATCTCTATTGATTCACCAATGGCGAGAGCATTGTTGAAGAAGGAAGTTGATGATGAAGTAACGGTTCGCACACCTGAAGGTGACAAAGAATGGTTCGTTAACTCTATTAGCTACAACAAACCCTAACTATCTTTGTAACCGTTCAACTTATTGATAAGCTCTTGTCTCTCTTCTTCGCTCAATTTTGCAATCAAGCAAGCCAACTTGGCAGAGCTTTCTTCCTCACAAAAGAAATAGTTCAAAGGAACGCCTAGCTCGTTAGCAATGAGCTTTAGAGTCTGTATGTCTGGAGCGTGTTTTGCTTTCTCATACTGATTCATTCTGGCACTTGCCGAACCCTCATCCATACCTATTCGCACCCCCAAGGCTTTCTGGGAGAGTTTGGCTTTTTTGCGTGCTTCTTTAAGTCGCGCTGGGATTGGGCTAGTAAATGACATTTTCGGTTCATTTGTGAAAACCTATAGTAACTAAGATTTTCTTAGTTTTATCCATTTCTGTATACTAAGCAATCCTTAGTTTTGTGTGTGGGCGGGAAATGAAACGTTCTATAAGAATCAGTGCAGTAATGCATAAGTTGTTGGTTGAAGATGAAATGGACGGGTTTTCTGTCGTTGAGGTGAGAGATGCTTCATTGAAACTGGAAGAAGGTACACAGAACTCTGATGAGGCTCGGAAGAAGGTTTATCGCCAAATATGGCAATATCAACAAAGGGGTTGGCTGCGAAGTGAAGGTAAAGGAAGAAACAAAAAGTACTTTCAAACCGAGCAATTTAGAGAACTTAAAACAGTGCCTCGAAAAAAAGCCAAACGTGAAGTTTTAAGAAAAGAATGTTCTCCAGACTACTCGATTTTGCTTCGTGAGAGTAATGAATATAAAGGCGAATTAGAGATCGTACTTGGTGAAATCGATGAATATCAATCACTAAGATGCCGTTTCCCTGAGCTAGAGGATCGATTAACCCCATTGTTACAGCAAGCAAGAGAACGTTCAGCGCACTTGCTTGGCAAAATAAATGGATTAACGAACCTCCTTAATACTCTCTCAGAGGGGAGCCAACCGTGCTAAGACAGTGGCAGACAGAGTGCGCTGCAAAAGCTATCCAGAAATTTAGAGCAAAGCACCAACACTTTTTCTGTCAAGCGACACCGGGAGCCGGAAAAACCGTACTTGCGGCAACAGTTGCATCAAGACTACTTCGCGATGATTTGATCGACCTTGTGTTATGTTTTTCTCCATCTTTAACGGTAGCTGATGGAATCAAAAGAACTTTTTCTCAGACTCTGAATTGCACTTTTAATGGTAGTCTAGGCTCGATTGGACAGTCGCTAACCTACCAATCCATTCAGTTTTTCAGCGAAGAGTTTTGGCAGACGCTACGTAACTACAGGGTGTTTGTAGTGTTTGATGAGATACATCATTGCTCTGGCTCGGAGTATGAAAAAGCGAACGTTTGGGGGCAACAGATCCTAACCAAGATTCAGGGACTGGCTACCTACACCTTAGCGCTTTCAGGTACACCTTGGCGTTCCGATGCACTACCGATAGTGATGGCGCAGTATAGCGATCCTGATGGGCAGATCTTAGTCGACTATCAATACACTCTCAAGCAAGCCGTTGCCGGCCATGTTTGTAGAGCGCCAAAAATTGTACTCGTCGACAATGAACACTTGTCGATAACCAGCGACGGAAAAGCAGAATCGTATTCGTCGATCCTAGAGATGCTGAAGCAAACTAAAGCTTCTTATCAGAGCGTAATACACAATCAAGAGGCAATGGAATACCTACTTGGACTGGGTTGTAACAAGCTTGCAGAAATACGTTCTCAATCGCCCAATGCGGGAGGGTTAGTTGTAGCCTCTTCTGTTCAGCATGCACAAACTATCAAAAACATACTCGTTGAAAAATATACACAAACGGTATCAATTGTTACTTATCGTCATGAAGATCCCTTAGCTGAAATAGAACGCTATCGTCAAAGTGATGCTCAATGGATTGTCAGCGTTGGAATGATCAGCGAAGGCACCGATATACCTCGACTTCAAGTTTGCTGCCATATGAGCGCTGTGAAAACTGAGCTGTACTTTAGACAAGTACTGGGGCGTATTCTTCGGGTAAATGGAATAGAAAACCAACAGGCGTGGCTATACACTTTTGCAGAGCAAAGCCTCATAGAGTTTTCAGAGCGTATTGCGCAAGACATCCCAGAAACTTGTCTCTACGTAAACATGGGACAACCAATTGAATCTGATCTCTTTAATCAATCAAATAGCTCAAATGTTATAACCCCTTCATTACTGAGTAGAAGCGGCGTGAGCACAGACGTCTCGTGGGGAGAACAAACCAGCCAAGTAAATCACGGTGGAAGAGGACTAGAAGCGCGTGATGAACTTAAACTTGGAGCTTTCAGGCAAAGAGTTATTTTGGCTTTTGTTTCAGAGTAAATGGCTATGTGATCATCGCTCGCAACTCATAGCGGGACAGAAGTGAGTTACTACCCTTGGAGGAATCTGACTACTCGGATTTCTTCCAATATTGCAGCAAAATGACCTTCCTTAATGTGGCTGGTGAACTTTCCTTGTCCACCGTAATTGGACTAACTTACGTTAGCTACTTCTTCTAGACTCTTGGCATCTGATATTTCTTTCTCAGTCAGTGCAATGAAGTGATAAGGATGGTCTTCCTGATCAATATTCACTGCAATAACTAGGCAGTATTTTACATGGTCAGGCTCTAATCCCATTGACGATGCATTGTCAATAAAATCATAGCGCTTTTCACGGTTTTCATTTTTAAATAACACGACAGCTAAAGCATACTCTGAACTCTCAGGCGGACTGTAGATCAGGCTATTTTTGTGACCTTCGATTTTCCAGTTTCTTTGGACAATTTTCGAAAGGTCTTCAATATGCTTCACTATCTTTCTTTGATCGTCTGGAGGAAAACGATTCAGAATACAGCCGATCTCACTCCATCGGGGTGTCGCTCTTTGTTCAAGTGTGTGAAATATATCTCTGAACCAACGTGACGTCTTTGGCTGAGGCTTATCTACATTAATCCCTTGTTCTTTAGACATATAGTAGAGATCTATTGGTTTTGACATGTCAGTAATAATCATCTCCACAGATGGATCATCAGCCATATTTCCCATGTTCAGCAAAGTTGAAAGATACAGTCCTAAGAAGTCTAATTCATCACCAACAAACTTGTAATTCTCTTCAAGTTCTGTCCTTCTCAATAGGTAATGCACTATCTGAACTGGATGTTCTAAGAGGTCGAACAAGGTTTCGAAATCCCCGATATTCATTGAAGGACAAGCTACGAACTCATCAGGAAGCCAGCCAGTGGCTTCGAATAAGCGTAAGTTTGACTGAAGGGTAGCAAAGTCTTCCAATGATACCGAAACTCTCAGAACCTTATTAATGTCGTGAATATTAATCGGCAAGTTCTCAACTAAATCATCAAGTAAATTTCCATCTCGAATTTCATTAAGTTTTTGCTCTAAACGATAAGACTGAACGCTAGGATCAATCAGTACTTCTTGAAGGTGCCTTCTTATTCGATCTGGGGCACCTCTCAACGCTGGTTTCGAGATTTTATGAGATTTGGCTTCTATGATAATCGCATGCGAATCAATAAAAGCGATAAGATCAGTTTCGTACTGCGCATCATCATGGCTCCACTTAATCCCAGAGACGACTTTAGAGGTAGGAAAGCGTGTCTTTACAATACTTTCAATTTTATTTTCTAAATATAGGGCTCGCCGCTTATGTAGCCCCTCTTTATCATATTTTTCAACTATCTCGTCTAACGTACCTAGAGCGAAACTAAAGAATAGCTGAGGTAGCATGCAGTAGTACTTGTTCCCAGAAACAATTATTGGTTTGTGCCAAACAGGGTTATCTAAAAAAAAGAAGAAGGTCTTTTTATTTTTTAAGTCACCAAGAGAATACGAGAACAAATCAGCAATGTCTTTTACTTTGCAAGGATCCAAGCCTGTTGCTTCAGAGACCTTATCGAAGTCAACCAGATAGTAGTCCGCCATTCTCAAATCGAAATGGGACAAACACATTGCAAATACTTTCTGCTTAGACATGTGTGATATATCTATCTGGCTTGCAAATTCTTCAGCTTCCTTTTGTCCTTGACCAATCAACTGGTGATACATTAACAGCAGATCAAATGGTTTCTTTGCCGTGGTAAGCTCAGACAAGATTTTAAAGCGTTGTGATAAATTATCTTCCATGACGTCCGTTAGGGCTTCGAAAGTTGCAATGATATCCGAAGCGGTAAAGCCCAACTTATTAGACAGCAAGCCATCGAAATTTGAGTATAACTCTTTACACACCGTTTTAACTTGAGAGTAGAAACCCCAGTTTCGAACTATCTGAGTGTGACCTCTTAGCTTTTCTTGAATGAGGCTTATTGCACTTTCGCTATCGGAAAGTTCAATCGAACTATCACTAATTCGACTAAATGCAAATGCCTGACTAACTTCGCGAAGCTTATCTATAACAGTTTGCACAACATCTGGAGTTATCGGGTATAAACCAACTTCATCCTCAGGTATTTTTAACAAAATTGCTTGAAGTAACTCTACATGCGCTTGTTGTACTCCTGAGGTAGAATCCCTTGATGATACTCCTGAATCACTTACACCAACAGTAAGGCCATAACACGCAATATTAGAGATCAATGTTATAGCGTCATACTTACGCAACGTGTCCTCAAAAAAATCGAGAGATTCAATAACGATCTCTTTACTTTTTTTTCCCATTTTAGATAGTGCTTCTTTGCGTTGTTCGTCGGATAATCCAGAAAATGGATTGTTGACCTGTGTCATAACTGGCATAGAAGCAGTGTCTGATTTTTGTGGGGTAGCATTTGTATTTTTGTTCGTTTTTTTAGCTTTTTTCCGTTTAGCATCTCTACGAAGCTTACTATTTTTACTCATGATTCTGTCCGAGTTATTTCTTCCTTTAATCCTGTGGATTAGTTTCTGAACCATAGGATACGCGGTTATAGCACTATCAATAATATCACTCTGTTGCATATTCGGGTGTGCTTTTGCGCAAAAACGAGTAGTACTGGAGCTAACAAGCTTTGGGCATTTTTGACTCAGGCTAATTTGTGCAACAGGCTGCTGCACAATTGGAGCGGTGACAGTTGCTGCTGATTTTGCAACAACTGAAGTTTTTCACCTCTCAGGCAACTATTGCACATTTTGCAACACTTCCCGAATCCAACTGCCGAGGAATACTCGGTAGTTGATTGATTAACAATGCCCATGTTAGTCCTACTGCCAAAACGATGTGACGAGTAAGCGTTTTACGAAATAACTTGTTTCGCAATTTTGCAAGAGCCTCTTGCATAATTGGGTACGAGAACTTGTCCAACAACCTGTTGAACAAATTATCCCTATGACTGCTTGCTGCTAGAAGTTCATTTCAGGACTCTTTTAGGGAAAATACCGTCAACTATCTTCATTTTGACATCTGGTAAACTTGCGATTTTCAACGCTCAATTTTAGACTATGCTCGAGAGCCTCGGGTATCCCTGCTTTTTCTTTGAGTTACTATTTACTATCTGGCCAGAAGTAATGGTATCGATTTGAACTTGGCATAACTGCAAAGCAGCCCACCGAGGACATCCGATAAGCTTAGGTGTTTTCCCTCCCTATTGTGGTGATAAAACGCCCAGCGCTGCACACAGAATGCGTTCCCTCTTCAAATTGAATGAAAAACATTCTGTCGCTGTTATACAAAGCCACAGGCCCTGCTTGTGGCTTTGTCGTATCTGAGAGAGCGAAAAATAGCAGTGCCGTTTGCCCAATAAAGCATTCCAATTCGAAATCAAAGAGTGGCTTAGTCCTGAGGTCAGAAGGGGTACTCAAGCGCCGTCATTGAGCGCCATCGTTACGTTTTGTTTGTTTATTCGACGCATGTGGGTGCGTAGCGTACCTCGATTCAAGCCTAGTATTCTGGAGGCTTTCGCTTGATTGCCTCGACAGTGTATGACGACTTCCTCAAGCACAACGTCTCGAACAAATGGCAAAAGAGCAGACACATCCGGTGTGGCGGTTCGACTATCACGAGTGTGTGAAAGAAGCGCATTGAGGTGCTCTAGAAAGAGTTTATTATCAATAGGTTTACAAGGCATGATGGTATTGCTGTGTTATGACGATGAATGCCCCCATTATACGACACAACTCTCAAAATACTTGGTCAAGCTTGAGACGCAATATGGCAAAATGACGTTATCTGAATGCTGAACGTTGAGAAGAGATGGGAAGACTCAATGATGCACAATTACAGCGTCGCATCGAACATATTTTAGAACGCCATCCTAACGCCTCGTCCTTAGTCGTGCGCCAGCGTCTAATGTCAAACCTAAAGCCATCACACATATATCCGCACTTAGTGCCCTTCTACGAGCAGTACCGCATTGATGACAGTGCCGATATTCAGCGCGAGCTGAAAAAAATGATGTCGATGCACTTAGGGCTGAGCATCATCGCGCAAACCTTGTCGATAGGTTGCTTTAACTACCGGCAAGTAGAAAAAGCCTTGTTAGAGTTGACGGCTGATTTTGACCATCTAGCACAAGCTCAGCGCTGTAAAGAGTTGCGCTTTGGTCATGGCGCTCCAACGGATGAGCATCACCAGTCTCAAATTGTGATGACGTTACAAAGGCTAGGTCACCGCTTACCCGACATTTGGCAAGTATTGCGGCAAGCGACCGAAAGTAACAAAATAGCCAAACCAAGATAACAAACGTTATCCCTCGAATTATCAGTAGCCTATCTCTATTTTGGGAGGCTCGCTATAACTTCAAAGTATGACGACAATACCTACTTGTTGGTGCTCTAGAAGCCTCTTAAACTAGCGATGCGGCTTTTCGAACTGTGGGTTAAAGTGAGAGCATTGAGTACAGCTATAGGGACGTACAAGGATGTGAAAAGCCGCCCACAGACTGCCTTTATCCTTGTTTGTTTTTCGGCAAAACCCATTAATTACCGCTCATTAATCTGATACCTCTTAGGAGCAGCATCGCTAATTAGGCTTTGAATAATCAATCGTGTATCGACACGTTGGAAACGAAGTGCAGCCATAGAATGCCTTCCCTTTATTTACTCCTCGTTTCGCCATTCGTTTTACAAGGACAGACTGACAGTTTGGGCACACTTTCGGTACCGGTTTCACGTCGCTCGTTGGCTTTGGTGGTTTATTTTCAAAGCTCCGTCCATCCTCAATCATATGAACCAGCTCTGAGCCGTTGACCAACCACAGGCGTTTATCTTGCGCGTAAGCAATGGCTTCCGATGTAAAGTCTCCTGATGTGACGATAATCATTTTGCTTGCGTTGTGCTCTATCATGACACCGTACATTTCTCGAAGTACCTGAATGCCAACTTTCTTGGCCTTCCAGTGTTTACATTGCACTAGGCTCAATTCACCATCTTTCGTCAACCAAATATCAATGCCACCGTCAGGCTTTTGTGAAAAAGACTGCTTCACGGTATAACCTTGATGCTTAAAGTACTCGCCGACATAGGACTCAAACTCTAGCCAGCTTAATTGGTGAAATGGCGTGGTTACTCGTCTCGAGCGAATATGTGAAGTGGTCGTCCGATACCTCTGCCTTCTCTGGAATTGTTTAAAAAAAGCAATCGGCGCGGGAATAAAAAACAGCAACGCAAAATACGGTGCGAACATGGAAAGATTTGGGGCGACAGCATTGAAAACAAAGTTGTTACTGCTGGCAGCAAGCTCTGGTAATACGTATGAAAGGGCGACATACACACCTATCGATAAAATCACACTTAACCACCACGGTGCATCCATCAAATGCCAGATGATGCCATCACTTTTCCTTGCCATTAACCTTTCCTTAAATATGCACCAAAGCGCATTTAATTGTCGATGGACAACTAAGATCTGAACTCTGACAATAAAGATTAGAACTTGAACATTAAAGTTTGAAACTTTTCTCGGACTGTATGTCACTGCTTACTTTGGGGTCTGGCACACTTCTGGACATAAACGATTTAGATTCAAAGCTCTAAATCGTTTAGAACAGATTAGAAAAAGTATCTTGAAACCTTAAACTCTTGTATGGTTGCTTCTAAGCAAAGGACGCTAATACTGTTTGATAGCGAGTATCTTTACCGAGATTAGGTAATTGCTGAATCGTTGCCTGAGAAATAAATCCAATGGCTTGTAAAGAAACTTGATTTGTAGTTTTGCCAGCAAAATAAGTAGCCAAGTTTTTAAAACCTTGATTGCAAGATAATAAGCACACTCTTGAAGATACTTCACTATCAGAGAGAAGGAAGACAAACTCCTTGATCTCATCGTCACCAAATTTAGTGAGCATGTTGTCATAGTACGACTCTGCCATAGTAGAAATGCCATGACCATTGCCGATTTTCGCCATTACGACAGTTTTTACGTATTGCTTCCTCACTGAATCAGGCACTAATCCTGTAGAGGAAACGTAAGAGTCTAAAATTCGTGCATGAGCAGGCTCATTATAGAAGTTGTTGTGACCTGTATGAGCCATGTAAAGGTTACTAATTTTTTCAGATAGCTCTACAGCTAAAGTATCTTTAGGAAGATAAGGCAAGCCATTAACTAAAGTTAAAAATTCATTTGCCGCGTCCTTACGCAATGTTTCCCCATTTGATGCATAAGTCGCATACTTCAAGCCACACTCAAAACGCACTGCATCTGGAGCTATTTGCCAAGATTTACTACAAATCAAACGAATGTTATTTTTGACCTGCATAGCAGCATTTTGGGCAGTATACATACCAAATAAAGTTCGCAGTAAGGATGTTCCTAGATCCTGAGGTAAATGCTCTAAGGCAGCTTTAATATGATCTGCATCGGTGGTAGTTAATACATTATTGCGGATATTGCCCAAAAAGCGTTTAATTTCAATTGCGACACCCTCTGGCTCCTTGCCAATAACCTCTTTAATACAAGTTTCCAGCCAAGAAATTAATTGAAAACCTGTCAGTTCATTCTGGTTAGGATGTGCAGCACTAGCCCAGTTACGCATATCACGAATATAATCTAGATGTTTATAACCGATATCAGATAAGATGCCTGTAAGATGGCAGCCTCTCACTAATTCCCACTCTTCGATTTTGACTAAGTCATGCTCGTCTTTTAGCTTTTTCCTACGATTTTCATCAGTAACCACACTGTCATAAAAATACTCAATATCAAAGCGTATAACTTTATTACGTAGATTAACGACTGTCTCATCCCAAATGAAATTTAAGGCAGCATCAAATAAGCCAGCCCCGCAAGCTGCGATAAATTTCGAGAGATAGATAGAAGTTGTACGCTGATTGTTATCAATTAGAGTGATCACTTCAGGCAGGTTGTTTATTACACGCGACCTTTCAGTCACTGGAACTAGTACCTGACTTGTCGGTAAACCTAGTTCTCCAAGATAAGTTGTCAACCCATTTGAAAATTGATCAACACCCGTTGTTACTTGATTCTGAGATGTAACCACTATTGGATTACTCATATTTATACTCCAAATTTCAAATGAAAATCTAACGCCCTGTTAAGGTGTGAGCGACGCAATACCGAAGCTCCCGCATACCACCTTAAACACAAAACGCAACGCATAGCAAAAATGCCAAGCGTTGCGAATCGCTCTTAAACAGATTGATAGCGCTATGACTCTAACCCGTCCATAGGGCAAATAATTTCATCTTTTATGTCTTCCAATTGCGCATTCTTAAGGAAAAAATAGAACGTTGAGTCAACTACCTTAAGCTGACGGCTATTAGAATCGTATGCAATTACAGGAGGGCTAATTCCTTTGTTGGCTTGTAACTCGGTCAAGCCTTTTAGTACTGCCGTCAACTGAGCACCTCTAAGCTCATCCTTTCTGTGATGAACTTGCTTAATACCATGTAGCAATGCTTCCTTTGTAATTCCGCCGTTTAGTCCACGATAACCAATCTCCAATATGTGCATTACAATATAGTACTGAAGGAAATAGGGTAATGGCTTATCTTTGGAGATTTGAACGCCGTTACCACATGCAATAGACTCCAAATTTCTAAGATGTCTACCAGAATACTCTTCTGTTTTACTGGTAATTGCTCGTTCAAATGCATCCAAATTTTCCAGAAACGTTGAAGAGCTTTGCTTGTTAACCACACCACTTTCAAAACATGTATTTTTCAAAAGTTCTTGGAACACTCCAACGCTAGAAAAAGCATTTTCGATGCACTGCTCTAAGATAACAGTCGCAAACTTGATATTTAATAGTTCTTCGCCTTTTCTTGCTATTTCCCGAAAGTCATCTTCAAGCCATGGTTCGACAGGGATTTCATATACCCGATCCTGCAATTCACCATTATATTGAGCTAGACGATTAGCCTCTTTCCAAACACCTAATATGATGAATCTGATTTTCAAGTCTTGAAATGTTCTCAAATCATATGCAAAAGTACGTTGTAGCTCTTCTGGTAAATAGTGGAAATTTTCGAGAATAACTACCTTCTTATGCCCTACACGATGAATTAGATCTGCTACGTCATCAGGCAACTCCAAATTAAACTCGATCTCATCGAACTGCTCGTCAGTTTTTGCAGTTCGATCTTTCTCTAATCCTACCTCCACTTTCCCTTTCATAACCATCGCTACTGCACCTTGAATTGATGCCTTAGACTTTACTTTGGTTGTATCTCCCGTACCTTCTGTATATGAAGTTTTAAGTACGACGCCAGACTTGCGAAGAATTGACTGATATATATCCTTTAAAGTTGTCTTCGGAGACAAACTAATGAGGATATTATCTTCATACGGTATATATTTCTTAACTAAGGCTGTTTTACCTTGTTTTGATGAACCATATACAATTATTTGCTTATCAGTTCGCAACGCATCTTTGAACTTATCATCAACGTGAACTCGTTCTACATAGCTAGCAACTTGCTTGCCACTAACCCCAAAAACATCTTCAACATTCATTTATTATTATTCCTAACCATACTAAAAATTTTCGTTGCGCTATAGCTCTTGTTAGTTCTCGCTGTGAGGGTCTAATCTGTGTAATTTGGCAGTTATACACTACAACACTTGCTAACAAACAATGTGCAAATAGTATCACAAAGATGAGAAAAATCAGGTTGAGGCTGTATAAGGGCATCACACTATTAGAATTAGTTATGAAGTTCATGAGGTCGTTAGACTCATTTTGGGGCGTGCGACGTGAGGTCGTATGAAGCGCTGTTCACCGCTCAAAGAGTGAACCATCTGTATCACCAGATGAACCTAGGACTCTGAATAAAGTAGCGAGTCTGACAATGTAACGAAGGTTGGTATTTGCCAATCGGGATCTAAATCGTGAGAGAACGATCCTCCTGATAACCATAAATCGGGTGAGTGCTAGGTAGTCAGCATGATGAACATAAGTGAATCCGCGTAAGGTGCGTTATATGATGAA
>NZ_MDAW01000156.1:0-10098 GCF_002875385.1 Vibrio sp. 10N.222.52.B12
ACTTATCTCAGGACGGGACACCGCTCAAAAATAGAAAGGCTTGCGTGATGCAAGCCTTTTTTGTGTTTGAGAATGTGAGACGTTATTTCTTCTTGTCTTTTTTGTCCTTGTCGTGACCTTTGCCTGGGTTGTTATCGCCGTGGACACTAGAATTACCCTTGTGGTCTTTGTCATGCTTCCCCGATGAGCAGTCATCAGATTTTATCGATACATTGTCACCATCAAGGCGCAAACAGTCGTCACTTAGCTCGAAATCATCACCTTTGATAGTGATATCAGCGTAAGCAGCAGGTGCAAGTGGCATTAGTACAGCAGCAATTAAAAGTAGCTTTTTCATGTATTCCTCGTGTTTGCGTATTTATTGAACAAGGTAATTACAGCATAAACTAAATTACTACTTTTACCATTTTATGCCATTTCTACCATTCTTTCTCTCATCCGAGACCGAAGTCTTTCGGGCGTAATTGAAACTCTTCAATCGATCCAATTTCTAAACCAAGATTAACTCGCGGAGCATCTGCGTGTGCTATACCTTGCGAGTGCATGACCAAACGGTTTGCTGTACGCGGTTTTAACTCGTTGACAACAAAGCGGATCATATCGGTACGAGTAAGCCCTTTAAGCTCTTCTAGTACCTTTTCACGTTGATTGAAATCCGTGTCTTTGTTGCCAATAGCGACCCACAAGCGCTGAGCTCTACCACGCAATGTTGTGTCGGGCGTTGCTATTTGATTCCATAAACCTCGCTTGCTGCTGTGCCACTGGTATTCATTTAGCTCTAGCAATACCATGTAGAAAGCGTTCAAAAACTCATCAATTGATGTAACCAATTCAGCGGGAGCGGCATTTGGAGACTGAACGTACAGCACAATACCTGGATGGCGATTGAGAGGCATATTTCCCGTACCGACCATATAGCCAAGTTGCTGCTTGGTGCGGATTTCATGGAAGAAGGTCGCCGACATCAGATGGTTAGCCAGTGTATACAAGGCGATATTGCGTGGCTCGATATCTTCACATTGGTGGTAAATCACCACCGCGGAATCTTGCTGATTACAGTGGACTTCACGTTGGAAACTACCATTTTCGCCAAGCATGACCAACGGGCGGAGTGCCTCTTCGTAGCGTTGTTCTTTTACTCTAAGGGCATCTTTCAACGTTGTTGCCATCTCTTTTGCGTGCTGACGCTGCCAGTCGCCGTAAACGAACATTTCTACATGCAACTCGGCCAAAATTGATTCAACAAACACCGACAGTTCATCCACTTCTATTTCTTCCAGCGCTTCAACGAGTGTTGCGAAAGGCGGATTGTTGGGTTGAAGAAGACCAGTCAGTGCATTGAATAGCTGCGAAATAGGGCGGTCCTGAGATGAGTTTCGCCAATTACGTAATAGTTGTTGTTTGATGGTTTCGAATCGAGCAGGGCTGAACTCACGTGCCGCGAAGCGATGCAGAATCATTTCTAACAGCTGAGGCAATTTCTCGCTAAAACCTGATAGCGTCAGAGTAACACCACCTTGGTGAGCGTACATGTTGTAACCCATACCTGCGATTTCAGCTTGATAGGTCTCTTTCGCTAATGAATCAAGGAACATCTCAACACATAGGCGTGTTTTCACGATGTTTTTCGGTGAAGCGACGGCGTGCGAGCTGTCGATAGCGACATACACGACGCCTTTTGGCACTCGGAATTCGTCATCTTGCAAATGCCATAAACGGAAGCCTTCGACATCTTCCACTAATTCTGGCAATGAGCCACCATTTTCAAACGGTTTTGGATCGAGCTCGTAGCAAATGTATGGGTTCTTTTCTGGGAGAACGAATTGCCAACTAGGATCGATTTGTTGATATAAACGACGTTGTTCATCGTTGAATGGATGCACTGAGTAGGGCGTGAAATACCATTCTGCGGTTTGGTTGTACTCTAATCCTTTGGCAATCAGAGTCACACGAACATTTTCGATGTTGAGGTAGTGCAATAAAGAGCGTTGTAGCTCTTCATCATACCCTGTCATTTTGTAGTCACCGTAAACCGTGTCTTCCGGCAGATAGTGCTGCATGTTGATCACAAGGTGGCTGACCAAATCCATCGGACGAGATGGCTCTTGAAAGCGGAAGGCAGACTCCAGCACTGCTTGTTTTTCAAGGTAACGCCATTCATCCATCCCATCTTGTTTGATCATAGACAGGTACTGGAATACGGCTTGAATGATGTTATCGACATAATCCAAGCCATCTTGGGTCAATGTGCAGCTGACTGTGAAGTCTCGGTAATTGCTGCCGCTTGCACCTCCTCCGGCAGATAAGGATGTAATCCAACCTTTGTTTTTCAGCTCTAGCATCAAACTGCCTTCGCCTTCATAACCCAACAAATGCGCAAAGTAGGAGAGGGGTTTCGCGCCGTAATGCACATCCATCCCTGGCATCGGGAAGGTTAAGATCAGTTTACGAAATTCTTTAATCGGTTCGACTTGAACCAAAATGCCGGTGCTGTCTTCGTTACCTATAGGTACATCAATCGATTTTCCGTGTAATTGATGATTTGGAATGTCAGCAAACATGGTTTCTACCCAAGCTTGCTGTTCATCAAGAGATTGAGGACCAAACAAGGTCAATGTCATCAAATCAGCAGAATATTGCAAGTGGTGAAACTCGACTATCTCGTCGCGAATCGATTTGCCATCGCGATCGCCGAGGGTTTCCAAGTTGCCGACAGAGAACTTAGAAAACGGATGATCAGGGTTGATGACCTCTTTGTTTACTTGATATAGACGGCGAGAATCGTCGTTCAGTTTGAGCTTGTATTCGGAGTCGACAGCTTGGCGCTCTTTGTCTAACGCTTCTTCATTAAACAACGGTGCGGTGAAGAATTGGCTGAAACGGTCAAGCGCGGTTTCAAACGCTGTGGGGGTGACGTCAAAGAAGAAACAAGTATGCTCTGTTCCCGTCCAAGCGTTATTTGTGCCACCGTGTTGACTAATATAACTTTGAAACTCGCCAACTTTAGGGTATTTTTCCGTTCCCAAAAAAAGCATGTGTTCTAGGTAGTGTGCCAGACCTTGACGATCATTTGGGTCATCAAAGTGTCCAACATTTACTGCCAAGGCTGCTGCCGACTGTTGAGCGGTGTCGGAGTGGATCAGCAACACGCGCAGTGCATTACTCAAGGTAATGTAGCGGTATTGATTTGAATCGTTTGGACTTAAGTGCACGATGCGTCTCCAGATTTCGCATTACAGTAATGATGAACCCCGAATGGGGCGGCGCAAAGTTTGCGCTTCGACAAATACTGCTTGCCGTATTTTTGTTATTCGTAAGAGTACTGCATAAGCCCAATAGCCAATGCTATGGGGTTCGAGCTATTTGAAGGAATGCACTGAGTTCATAACTTCATCGTAGAATGTGATGAACTGAGTCTATTCTTTTTAATAGATTGTTAAGAAAGTCGCTATCTTTAGCAAGCGAATTGGTATAATGAACCGATAATTATATCAGTATTTTTGTTTCGACATTATTAAAGTTAGCCCGCTATCCGTATAAAGATAGCAGTCAACCTTTTGGTAGCGTTAGCTATCCCTAGGAAATAACATGAAAATATTTATCTTGCGTCACGGTGAAGCGGAACATTTCGCGGATACCGATGCAGAAAGACAACTGACCCAAAGAGGCAGAACTGAATCGGAAGCAGTTGCCCGAGCATGTAAAGAGCAAGGTTTTGCTCAATTCGATAAAGTGCTAGTCAGTCCATACATCCGAGCGCAACAAACATGGCAAGAGATCAGCGTCCATTTCTCGGCGAAAAGTATTGAGACTTGTGAAGACATCACGCCATACGGTCAATCGGACCATGTATTTGATTTTGCCAATGCATTGATTGAGGTTGAGAAGTTGGAATCACTTCTGTTTGTGTCGCACTTACCGCTGGTGGGGTATCTCACTTCTGAGTTTGTGAAAGACATGACACCACCGATGTTCCCAACATCTAGCTTGGTGTGCATTGAATACGATCCGCAAACACAACGCGGTGAAGTGTTGTGGCATATCATGCCATAGAACACTCGCTCTCGGGATCACGACTCGAGAAAAACAAAAAGGCAGGGTTAACCTGCCTTTGTCGTTCTTGTTCGTCAGCGAAACACTTTCGCAGTCGGTGGCTTATTTCTCTGGAATAGACAGTAATACCAGTAGCGCACCGTCTCCGCCAAACTCTAAAGGCGCTTGGTGGAATGCCATCACGTCTGGGTGTTGAGCAAGCCACAGCGGTGCTTTCTGCTTCAAGATGTGCTTACCAATGCCGTGTTGAACACACGCACAGTGGATTTCGTTTTTGACACAGTAAGCGATCATCGCGCCGAGCTCTCGCTTAGCTTCCAGTTGGGTCATACCATGCATGTCTAGGAAAACATCAGGTACGTATACACCACGGCGCAGACGTTTCACTTCATAAGTTGAGACATCATCACGCGCGTAGCGAGTTGGTCCATCCGCATTTAAGAGCGGGACAAACTCATCGGAAAAGTAAAACTCAGAATCACTCGCTTCACGGTTTGAGCGCGTGATTTCTTTTTGCTTAGTATTTTTTTTTGGTTGCTGGATTATGGTATCCTGTCGCAACTTTTTTACGCCCTGTACTGCATCCTTAAACAAGGCGAAATCGTCATCGTGTTCGGTGTCTTTTTTGCTCATTAGGTAAACAATTTCATTTTTACAATTTATGGCAGTATTGTAGCGCTTTTCGGAGGCAATTTTGGATAAGATTTTTGTAGAAGAGGCGGTATCGGAACTGCATACCCTTCAAGATATGATTCGTTGGACGGTCAGCCGCTTTAACGCCGCTAACTTGTTTTACGGTCATGGTACTGATAATGCGTGGGATGAAGCGGTTCAGCTTATCCTGCCGACATTATACTTGCCGATTGATGTGCCTCCGCATGTATTGAACTCTCGCCTAACGACAAGCGAGCGTCTACGTATTGTTGAGCGCGTAGTAAAACGCATCAACGAGCGTACACCAACTGCATACCTAACGAACAAAGCATGGTTCTGCGGTCTTGAGTTCTTTGTTGATGAGCGTGTACTTGTGCCACGTTCTCCAATCGGTGAATTGATTCAAGCGGAATTCCAACCTTGGTTGGTGGAAGAGCCAACTCGCATCATGGACCTATGTACGGGTTCTGGCTGTATCGCGATTGCTTGTGCGCACGCTTTCCCTGAAGCAGAAGTCGACGCGATCGACATCTCTACAGACGCTCTACAAGTGGCTGAACAAAACGTACAAGATCACGGTATGGAGCAGCAAGTGTTCCCAATCCGTTCAGATTTGTTCCGTGATCTGCCAAAAGAGAAGTACAACCTGATCGTCTCTAACCCACCTTACGTGGACGAAGAAGACATGAACAGCCTACCAGACGAGTTCACTCACGAGCCTGAGCTAGGTCTAGCTGCGGGTACTGACGGTCTAAAACTGGTTCGTCGTATTCTTGCCAACGCTCCAGACTACCTAACAGAAAACGGTATTCTTATTTGTGAAGTCGGTAACTCGATGGTTCACATGATGGAACAGTACCCTCAGATCCCATTTACTTGGGTCGAGTTCGAGAACGGCGGTCACGGCGTATTCATGCTAACACGTGATCAGTTAGTTGAATGTGCAGAAGAGTTCAAACTGTACAAAGACTAAGTCTGTCTAAGCAAACCAGTCGAACAAACAATGAAAACACCGAGCCCAGTGCTCGGTGTTTTTTTATCCGCTTCGCAGTGAGCTTGAAAATTCAGGCTGATTTGTTTTTTCCGCCAAAACGGGCTTTACATCAAAACGTAATACCGCCACTATGAATTCACGAAGAATTGATAAGCAGTTGCGCTCCCACAGTTCGAGCGTGGCGACAATAATTTGAGGAAGTAATGGCAGGAAACAGTATCGGACAACATTTCCGAGTGACGACATTCGGGGAAAGTCACGGTATCGCACTAGGATGTATCGTAGACGGATGCCCTCCAGGTTTGGAAATCACTGAGGCAGATCTGCAAACGGATCTCGACCGTCGCCGTCCTGGCACATCACGTTACACCACACAGCGTCGTGAGCCGGACGAAGTAAAAATTCTTTCTGGCGTATTTGAAGGTCAAACTACAGGTACTTCAATTGGTTTGATGATTGAGAACACTGACCAGCGTTCTAAAGACTACTCAGACATTAAAGACAAGTTCCGTCCAGGACATGCTGATTACACTTACCACCAAAAATACGGTGTGCGCGATTATCGAGGTGGCGGCCGTTCGTCTGCTCGTGAAACGGCAATGCGTGTGGCGGCTGGTGCAATCGCTAAGAAATACCTGAAAGACGAGTTCGGTGTAGAAATCCGTGCTTACTTGTCGCAAATGGGTGACGTTTCAATCGATAAAGTGGATTGGAATGAAATCGAAAATAATGCGTTCTTCTGCCCAGATGCAGACAAAGTAGAAGCATTTGATCAACTTATCCGTGATCTGAAAAAAGAAGGCGACTCCATTGGCGCAAAAATTCAGGTTGTGGCAACGAATGTACCTGTTGGTCTTGGTGAGCCAGTATTTGATCGTTTAGATGCAGACATCGCACACGCGCTAATGAGCATCAATGCGGTGAAAGGCGTGGAAATCGGCGACGGTTTTGACGTGGTAAACCAAAAAGGCAGCGAGCATCGTGATACGCTTTCTCCAGAAGGCTTCGGCAGCAACCACGCAGGCGGCATTCTGGGCGGTATCTCTACCGGCCAAGAGATTGTGGCAAACATCGCGCTTAAGCCAACCTCAAGCATTACGGTTCCAGGCGAGACTATCACTAAAGAAGGTGAACCAACTCAGTTGATCACTAAAGGTCGTCATGACCCATGTGTGGGTATCCGCGCCGTGCCTATCGCGGAAGCGATGCTGGCTATTGTCGTTATGGATCACTTGCTACGTCATCGTGGTCAAAACCATGGCGTAAAAACCGAGACTCCAAAGATTTAAGTTTGAAACTTAACTCGATAGAAACGCAAAAGGCTGCTCAGTGAGCAGCCTTTTTAATAGGGTTTCAATTGGTTTCGAATCCAATTAGTGAATCGAACCTTCGGTTTCCAAGTGGAATGAAGGTAAGCGCCATTTGAATCGAACTGCAGCCATACGGAGCATATAGCCAGTAATCAGAGTCACAATCGTCGCGGTTACGTCAGGTACGTTGAACTCAAGTAAAGCTAAGTACAAGCCCGATGCAATAAGTGCCACAGAGGCGTAAAGCTCTTCATGCAACACAAGCGGTGTTTGACGACAAATCAAATCGCGTAGCAGACCGCCAAATACACCAGTGACTAGTGCAGACACCATACAAATGCCAGGGTGTAAGCCCATGCCAATCGCTACCTTGGTACCGATGATGCTAAATACGATCAAGCCCAGCGCATCCAAACGGATAAATAGCCCTTTGAATTTAATCACCCATTTCGCTAAGCCAGTCGTCAGTACACCAGCTACACAAGTGATTGCCAAAAACTCGGGATTTTTCACCCAACCTAGTGGGTAGTGGCCAAGAAGAATGTCGCGCACCGTACCGCCGCCAATAGCCGTTGCACTCGCTACCAACATAACACCAAACCAATCCATTTTTCTTCGGCCGGCACTCAATGCACCAGTCATGGCTTCAGCCGTGATACCAATGATGTACAACACACTTAGCAGCATAAGGGGACACTCAAATAAAAGGGCTCTGTCATGGTCCTTGAGATTAAGGAAAACAGCAGCAAAACTTACCAACAAGATTTAAACCTTGGGGAGAGGCTTAAACCCAAAAGAATCTCGCTTCAAGTGGCGTTGAAGTCGCCATCGTTAAGCGTAAAAATAAGGCGTGAGTGTAGTGGGAAATGTGATCTGTGACGAATGAGAAATTGTATGGAGAAAGCGACTTTCAGATTAACTCAGCTAATAACCAAACATGTTGTGTGGCTTTACCTGTGTAAGAAAAACAGCGACAATGCGCACCGCATATCAATTTGACGTACAGAATCGATGATGAACCACGAATATCAAGACCTTATCGCTATTTTTAATGACACATTTCTTGAGCCTTTTAACACTGAGTTAGAGCTAGGCGGCGATGAGCCAATTTACTTGCCAGCAGATGAAGAACATCCGCATCATCGGATTATTTTTGCTCGTGGCTTTTACGCGTCAGCGCTGCACGAGATTGCCCATTGGTGCGTAGCAGGACCAGAGCGTCGTTTGCTGGAAGATTTTGGTTATTGGTACGAACCAGATGGTCGTACAGCAGAGGTTCAAGCTGAATTCGAAAAAGTGGAAATTCGCCCTCAAGCTTACGAGTGGATTCTAGCAAAAAGTGCTGACTTCCCTTTTAACGTCAGTTGTGACAATCTACACGGCGATTTTGAACCAGATCGTCTTGGTTTTATGCACAAAGTGCACAATGAAGTAATGGGTATTCTAGAAAACGGTCTTCCGCCTCGCGTGAAAATGCTATCGGATGCGTTGCGTGCCTTTTACCAAACCAAGCCGCTGGAAACGTCTGACTTTATACCCAAGTAATTTCAAGTTACGGGTTCAGAGCAATTTCACTGATTCGAGTTCAAGGAAAGCTTTGCCGTGTAATAGAGAGCCTATTCCCAAAAAGCTTGACGTAGAAATCGTTTCAGTGAAATGCTCCCGAAGGGCGAGTTATCTTGGCTTGCAGACATTGTTAATGATTTTTGATTTAGAACCACTAGATCTTTAAATCATTGCCGCGCCTGCAAACCAAGTTATTCTCGCTGAACCCTGCCACTTGAAGTTTCTGGGTATACCCTTAAATAACCTCAGAGAAACGCCATGATTATTGAATTTGAAGAAAAACTACTAGAACTGATTGATGCTCGCATTGAAACAGCATCGGATGATGAACTGTTTGCTGGTGGTTATTTACGTGGTCACATTTCTCTGTCTGCTGCGGCGTGTGAAGAAGAAGGCATTAACGATGTGACTGAGCTTAAATCTCGCATCGAAAACAGTCTTGAAGAAGCACGTTCAGAACTAACGCCAGCTGATCGCGTGATCGTGAGCGATCTATGGCAAGAGCTTCAAGCGCAAGCTTAAGTCTCATTCAGTTATATATGCTTCGATTGGCAGCTCTAAGTTTCTGGTTGAAGCAAAAAGAGTTGAAATAAACTCCTTCGAAATTTTCGAATCTCTCCTTAAAATTTTTGTGGTTGTAGCACACTCGTTCACCTTTTACTCTTGTTAGTACAAAACGTGAACAAAGGATTACAACCATGAAAATTATCGCATTCGGCGCTTCTACTAGCTCTACCTCTATCAATAAAACCCTTGCGACTTACGCTGCTAACCTTGTCGAAGGTGCAGACGTGCAAGTGTTAGACCTCAATAGCTACGATGTTCCTTTGTTCAGTGAAGACAAAGAGAAAGAAATCGGTCAGGCGGAAGGCGCAAAAGCGTTTCTTGCAGATATCGCAACGGCGGACGCTTTGGTGATTTCTTTTGCTGAACACAACGGCTCTTACCCAGCAGCGTATAAGAATCTATTCGATTGGGCGACACGTATCGATCGCAATGTATTCCAAAATAAACCGGCGGTGTACTTAGCGACTTCACCTGGCCCTGGTGGTGCACAAACGGTACTCGCTGCGGCGACAGGCTCTGCACCTTACTTTGGTTCTGAAGTGAAAGCATCGCAATCTATTCCAAGCTTCTACGATAACTTTGATTTGGAAGCGGGTGAGTTCCGTAATGCTGAAATTGCAGATCAGGTGAAAGCGGCCGTGGCGGCATTGAATTAAAAAAACTTGTAACCCCCTCTAACTCCCCCTTGGAAAGGGGGAGGACGAATGCGGAGTTCATAACTTGCTCCTCCACTTTTTTAAAATGAGGCTAGGAGTGGTTGTTTGTTTTGAGAGCAACCCCCTCTAACTCCTTCTTGGAAAGATGGATGGACTAAAGCGGGTTAAGAACTTGTTCCTCCCCTTTTTAAGGGGAGGCTAGGAGGGGTTCTTTGTTCTTAGAGCAACCCCCTCTAACTCCCCCTTAGAAAGGGGGAGGACGAATGCGGAGTTCATTACTTGCTCCTCCACTTTTTTA
>NZ_MDAW01000156.1:10210-85136 GCF_002875385.1 Vibrio sp. 10N.222.52.B12
TTTTTAAAATGAGGCTAGGAGGGGTTCTTTGTTCTTAGAGCTCCCCCCTCGAACTCGCCCTTGACAGGGGGAGGATTAATGCGGAGTTCATAACTTGCTCCTCACTTTTTTAAGATGAGGCTAGGAGTGGTAGTTTGTTTTCGGAGCAGCCCCTGACTCCTTCTTGGAAAGATGGATGGACTAAAGCGGGTTAAGAACTTGTTCCTCCCCTTTTTAAGGGGAGGCTAGGAGGGGTTCTTTACGCACTCGAAACGCGTTATAACTCAGTAATCGCTTTACCTTTACGTAGCTTTCTTACCCACATACGGCTAGGGTGCAACTCAGTCAGTACATCAACAGGCAATGGTAATGGGTCGCTACAGATTTGTGATGCCAACACTTCGGCCATTAGAGGCGCAGAACTCAAGCCACGAGAACCTAAACCAAGGAAACAGAATAGGTTAGGGAACTGGTGAATCGCTTCAACGTCTTGTTCTTGTTGATTTTGCAGATCCGCATATTGCGTTTTGATGGTTTCAAAGTCGCCTACGTTACCGACAAATGGCAGGTGGTCACGGCTAACACAGCGAATACCTTGGCGTGATAAATTACCAGAGGTATCTACTTCTTTCGTCCAAGCTTGATTCGGCAGGCACTTCACCAATTTATCTGCATTGTCTTTTTGTGCTTCTTCGTCAAACTCGTAATCTAGATGGCTGCGGTCGTAGCTTGCACCGATGCATAAGTGCTGATTATTCGGGTTAACAGGTGTCATGTAACCGTCGTAACACAGTACCGTTTTCAGCTTAGACAAGGTTTCTGTCGCTGGTACGTGGCTAACTTGACCTTTTACCTGACCCATTGGTAGATCCGCGGTGTGGCTTAGTGTTTGGAATTCACTGCCGTTAGCAACCACTACAGTGGAGTGTTCAAAGCTTTGACTGTTTGCTTTCAATGTCCATAGTTGGCGCGCTTCACCCCAAGTTAGTGACTCGACTTGATGCTCGAACTTCACTTCAAAAAGTTCTGTTTTCTCCAGTTGAGCAATCAAACCACGGGTCAGTTCTGCAGGGCATAACCAACCGCCAAGAGGGTAATGAACCGATGCCATATCGATCGGCAAGCCAATTTTTTCAGCCGTCTCTTCAGCAGATAGTTTATGAATTAACTCTGGCGTGAAATTACCAGCAAGCATTTTTTCCAACTTGTCTGCAGATTTGTCATCCCACATGAGTTGCGTGATGCCGCACCAATCGTGATCGAATTGGATATTTAGCGCAGCCTGGTCAACAAACTGACGGGCAAACAAAAAGCCCGGAGCAAACACACGAGAAACTCCTTTGTGGGGACCATTTAATAATGGGTACACTGCGCCTTGGCGGTTGCCTGATGCGCCTTCTGCGGGTTGAGCGTCTTTGCAGTAGAGTGTGACATTTTGACCGCGGCGAACCAGCGTTTTAGCCAAAGCCGCGCTAGCGATGCCGCCACCAATAATCGCGATGGAATCATGATTGGTCGACGCAGTGCGGTTAAACCAAGGTAGATGGTTTGAATGCGCTTCACGCTGCTCCATCGAGCCCGCGATCATTTCGCGTTTGGTGCCGAAGCCTTTGACTTTCTTCATTGCAAAGCCCGCTTCGTTTAAGCCGCGACGCACAAAGCCCGCTGCCGTGAAGGTTGCTACCGTACAATCCTGTTTCGCCAATTTTGCCATGCCGTTGAATAGGTTTTGGTTCCACATTTCTGGGTTTTTGCTTGGTGCAAACCCGTCTAAGAACCAAGCATCAATCAAGCCTTGCTCCCCATAAGGAACAAGCGGCATGCAATCTTTTATATCGCCAAACCAAAGGTCGAGCGTGATGGCGCCGTCTTCTAAAATAATGCGATGACATTCAGGCACTGCGGCTGGGTAGTGCTGTTGCAGCTTTTCGGCAAATTCTGCCAACTCTGGCCAAGATTGATGTGCTTTTTCTAGATCAGCTTTGCTGAGTGGGTACTTCTCAAAACTAACGAAATGCAATTCTTTTAACGCTGCCTCTGGATATTCGCGACGAAATTCGGTAAACCATTGCCACACGGCTAAGAAGTTCAACCCCGTGCCAAATCCGGTTTCGCCAATAACAAAGCGTCTTTGGTCAAATTCCTGCCATCTTTCTGGTAGATGATTTTGTTTGAGGAACACGTAACGCGTCTCTTCGAGACCGTTTACGTTGGAGAAATAAACATCATCAAATTGGTCAGAAACCGGTGTACCAGCTTCGTTCCAACCAAGTTCTGCGTTTTTAATCGAAGTCATAATGGTGCAAATATGTGATTTGGCGCGGTTAGAATTCGGCAATTGTACGAATTTCTGGGAAAGCTGACCACTTTTGTTGACTATCTTAGTTATTATCTAGCGGATTTTTGAATTATAGGAATGTCATAATGAAACGAGTCGTAATCACCGGTATGGGTATTGTTTCAAGTATCGGTAACAACGTCGAAGAAGTTCTAGCGTCTCTTAAAGCGGGCAAATCTGGCATCACTGCGTCTGAGCAGTTTAAAGAAAACGGTCTGCGTTCGCAGGTATGGGGTGATCTGAAAATCAACCCAGCAGAATTTATTGACCGTAAGCAGATGCGCTTTATGGGTGATGCGGCTGCTTATGCATACCTATCAATGCAGCAGGCGATTGAAGACGCTGGTCTATCTGAAGAACAAGTTTCAAACGATCGTACAGGTATCGTTGCTGGTTCTGGTGGTGCTTCTGCATTAAACCAAACAGTGGCAACTGATACGATGCGTGCAAAAGGCGTAAAACGCGTAGGTCCATACATGGTGCCGCGTACTATGTCTTCAACAGTATCAGCGTGTCTTGCAACACCATTTAAGATTCGTGGTGTGAACTACTCAATGAGCTCAGCTTGTGCAACATCTGCACACTGTATCGGTCACGCGATGGAGCTTATTCAACTTGGCAAACAAGACATCGTATTTGCAGGTGGTGGTGAAGAGCTAGATTGGTCTCAAACGATGATGTTTGATGCAATGGGCGCACTATCTACCAAGTACAACGAAACACCAGAAAAAGCATCTCGTACTTACGATGCTGATCGTGATGGTTTCGTTATTTCTGGTGGCGGCGGCATGCTAGTTATCGAAGAACTAGAGCACGCATTAGCTCGTGGCGCGAAAATCTACGGTGAGATCGTAGGTTACGGTGCGACTTCTGATGGCTACGACATGGTAGCACCATCAGGTGAAGGCGCAATCCGTTGTATGAAGATGGCAATGCAAGACGTTGATAGCATCGATTACATCAACACGCACGGTACTTCTACTCCTGTAGGTGACGTGAAAGAGCTAGGCGCTATCCAAGAGCTATTCGGCAACAACAGCCCAGCAATCTCTGCGACAAAAGCGATGACTGGCCACGCACTAGGTGCAGCTGGTGTTCACGAAGCAATTTACTCAACGCTAATGCTAGACAATGGCTTCATTGCTCCAAGTGTGAATATCTCTAACTTGGATGAAGCAGCACAAGGTCTAGACATCGTAATGGAAGCTCGTGACGCTGAACTGACGACAGTTATGTCAAACAGCTTTGGTTTTGGTGGTACAAACGCGACATTGGTAATCAAAAAGTACCAAGCATAAGCGACCCAAAGCTAACTGAATTTGTTGGGCTGTGATTCTCTTCGTGGAGTGAACCGACCAACAAACCAGTTTCCAGAGCTTGATCAGGTTAACTGATCGAACAGACGCAGACTTTATCCCAAGGAGAGCGGGATAGGATCCTTTTGTTCTGGAACTTTGCCCGGCTAATTTAGCCGGGCTTTTTCTTTTCTGAAACCTGCTTTTGAAAGTCACTTAGGTATAGTTGTTGAGATTTTTCAAGAAAAGGGCACAATCGCTTTAGCTTCGCATCTTGCGAATAAACGAACTCATACAAATGGATGTTAAACGCTGGCGCTATGAAAATTATTGTTGATGAAAATATGCCGTACGCTGAAGAGCTATTCAGCCAACTCGGTGAAGTGATTCTAAAACCCGGTCGTACACTGACAGCCGATGATTTAGTGGATGTAGATGCGCTAATGATTCGCTCAGTCACCAAAGTAAACGCAGAACTGATCAGCAAAGCAAATAAGCTGAAGTTCGTTGGCACGGCGACGGCGGGCATGGATCATGTTGACCAAGCGCTTCTAAAAGAGAAAGGTATTTTCTTCACCGCAGCACCAGGCTGTAACAAAGTCGGCGTTGCTGAGTATGCGTTCAGCGTCATGATGGTACTTTCCCAACAGCAAGGCTTCTCTGTTTTCGATAAAACTGTTGGCATCATCGGTGCGGGTCAAGTGGGTAGCTACCTTGAGAAATGTTTGAAAGGCATGGGCATTAACGTGCTCATCAACGACCCATTCAAGCAAGAGGAGGGAGATTCTCGCAGTTTTACTCCGCTAGCAGAGTTGATCGAACGTTCTGACGTCATCACGCTGCACACACCTATTACCAAAGATGGCCTACACCCAACGCATCATTTGATTGATGATAAGGTGTTAAATGGTCTTCGTTGCGATCAAATTCTTATCAATGCGGCACGCGGTCCTGTTGTGGACAACCAAGCATTGAAGCAACGTTTAATGAAAAACGATGGCTTCACGGCGGCATTAGATGTATTTGAATTTGAACCAGAGGTTGATATGGAGCTTCTGCCTCTGCTAGCATTCGCAACCCCTCACGTTGCAGGCTATGGTCTGGAGGGGAAAGCTCGCGGTACGACGATGATTTTCAACAGCTACTGTGAGTTCTTAAATAACGAATTACGTGCGCATGCCAGCGATTTACTGCCGACCGCGCCTGTTCCTACAATGGTATTGGACAGAGCATGGGATGAAGCAACGCTGCACAACATCACGCAGTTAATCTATGATGTGCGTAAAGATGACGCTCTTTTCCGCCGCGAAATCAGTAAGCCAGGCTCTTTTGACCTGATGCGTAAAAACTACTGGGATCGCCGCGAATACAGCGCTGTCACGCTAGTGGGTAATGAAACATGCAATCTTGCACCATTAGCAGAACTAGGTTTTCAGGTTGAGGTAAGTCAATGAGCCAGCAATACAATGTTGCCGTATTAGGTGCGACCGGCGCGGTCGGTGAAACAATTTTGGAAGTGCTTCAAGAGCGCAAATTCCCAGTAGGCGAAATCTTCCTGTTGGCAAGTGAACGCAGTGAAGGTAAGACTTACCGCTTCAACGGTAAAACAATTCGCGTTCAAAACGTAGAAGAGTTTGATTGGTCTCAAGCGCATATTGCGTTGTTTTCAGCTGGTGGCGAGTTGTCTGCTAAATGGGCACCAGTTGCCGCAGACGAAGGCGTTATCGTGATCGACAACACGTCTCATTTCCGCTACGAATACGACATTCCTTTGGTGGTGCCAGAAGTTAACCCAGAAGCAATTGCTGAGTTCCGTAACCGTAACATCATTGCGAACCCGAACTGTTCAACCATCCAGATGCTAGTGGCACTAAAGCCTATTCACGATGCTGTTGGTATTGAGCGTATCAACGTTTCAACTTACCAATCCGTGTCTGGTGCGGGTAAAGCTGGTATTGATGAGCTTGCAGGTCAGACTGCGAAACTACTGAATGGTCTTCCTGCGGACAAGAAAGAATTTTCTCAACAGATCGCGTTTAACTGTATTCCACAAATCGACCAGATGATGGAAAACGGCTACACCAAAGAAGAAATGAAAATGGTGTGGGAGACGCAAAAGATCTTTAACGACCCATCAATCACTGTAAACCCAACGTGTGTACGCGTTCCGGTATTTTACGGTCATGCAGAAGCATTACATGTTGAAACTCGTTCACCAATCGATGCACAAGAAGTGGTTAACCTGCTTGAGCAAACGGATGGCATCGAAGTGTTCCACGGTGAAGATTTCCCAACACAAGTGCGTGATGCAGGCGGCAAAGACCACGTAATGGTTGGTCGTATTCGCAATGATATTAGTCATCACAGTGGTGTAAACCTATGGGTAGTTGCTGATAACGTACGCAAAGGTGCAGCGACAAACGCCGTACAAATTGCTGAAGTTTTGATTCGCGATTACTACTAAGCCACGCTGACGAATGAATCCAAAGCCTCGCACACTGCGAGGCTTTTTTGTTCGAACGGCGTAAATTTGTGTGAGATTAGTACGAATATGGTGAGAGCCACACATTTTTTGCCCTCAAAGCTATAGTTTTGCGTGTGTTATCCGATATATTTAACCGATCACCATTTCAAATTGTTTCTAGCACCAAACTGAGCCTTCTATGCGTCAAAATTATAAGCGTTTGTTAGCAGCCCTTGTGTTGATGAGCGCGACTCAGACATCGTCAGTGGTTCAAGCCGAAGGAATTCGACTTGTAGGACCCTCTGGTGAAGTGCAAACGTCTCCTAGCTACGCTGAGGAGATTGAGCGAGCGTTACCTGCTCCGCCTGAAAATAACCAACCGTCGCGCTTTTATGGTCCGACGAATAAAAACGAGACTTTGTGGTCGATTGCTTCTCAATTGCGACCTTCTCGTAATGTTTCTGTTCAACAGACGCTTCTCGCCATTTACCGAATCAACCCTCAAGCGTTTGATAACCAGAATATTCATGAATTGATCCCGGGCAGCCGACTTCGCGTGCCTTCATTAGAGCAAGTTCAGAGTGCTACCACGCCTCAGGCGATTGCCGTGATGAATGCTCATGAAGTTCGATTAGCTCAACAAAAACCAGCAAAAACATCGCCTGTTAAGCCAAAACCGGAAACACCAAAGCCTACGGCTGAAGTTACGAAACCTCAACCTAAGCCAGAAGTTGCTCAAATTGAGCCGTCTAAACCGGAATTGGCAAAGCCAGAACCAATCAAGACGGTTGAGTCTACGACCCCCGTACCTGAAGTCGTGACTTCACCGGAAGGTGAGAAACAAGTAACAGCACTTAAAGATAAACTGCAAGGCTCACAAAGTGAGTTGGACTCTCTCGAAGAGAAGAACCATCGTTTACGTTTGATGCTGTCTGAAGTGCAGAGCGAGGTCGCAACGCTTAAAACTTCGCTCAACGATGAAGAACGAATTCGCTCTGAAGTTGAAAAACTACTAGCGGAAGAACGTCAGCGTCTTGCAGAGCAGCAACGAATGCAGCCAAGTACGATGGACAAGGTTCTGTCTAACGGTTGGCTAGTAGGCCTTGCAGCACTTATTCCAGGTGCATTGATTGCCATGTTAATCGTCATGTTGCTTGGTCGTCGCTCTAAAGAGAAAGAGGAAGAAGCTGCTGCGCAAGAACAGCAAAGTGTTGATCCACTTGCTGCGCCAATCGGATTGGCAGCGGCAGACGAGTTGGATGAAGAATTAAGTCTAGACGACGATTTGTTTGGTGACGATGACGACACGGAACAACTATTCGGCCAAGAAGAAGCGCAGCCAGAAGAAGAGGATGTCTTTGCTAATCTGGATGACGACGATCTCGATTTCAACCTCGAAGGGGATGATGGCGAAGACCCATTCGCGGGGATTGGGGATGATGGCGATCTCGACGTTGGCTTCGATGAATTTGACTCTTCAAGCAATGGCATAAAAGTAAACGGCGAAGAAAAAGCGCTCGGTCTTGAAGAGATGGAGCGTGCACTTGATGATGTCTCTCCAGAGCTTGAAGTTTTGGATGATGACGATGAAGTCGGTTTCGATCTTTCAGATGAAGATAACGCTGATGTGATGTCGGATGATGCATTTGCCGAGTTACTCTCTGCTGACGACCCATCTGAAGAGTTACAAAGTGACGCGGTTGATCAAGCCATGCTTGATGACTTATTTGCTGACCTTGATGGTGACGACCTCAATCTTGATGTTGAGGACGAGAAGCCATCTCAAGTGTCAGAGAGTGCTTTCTCTGCTGGTGAAGCAACCGACGATGACATCGATAAACTGCTTGCTCAGTATGAACAGCCAGTAAGTGCGGATGCCGATGACCCACTACTTGATGAACTAGAATCATTGTCTGGTCTGTCTGATTCAGACTTAGAGCAGGATGATGCATCAGCACTCCTCGATGAGTTGATGGGTGACGACGAAGGTGAATCAATCAATGAGCGAGATCCTCTTGACGATCTAGAAGACATTGCAGGCTTGAGTGAAGAACCTTCCATTGATGAAGACAGCACAGATTTGCTTGACGAGTTGATTGGTTTTGATGATGAGGATGCATCTGACGATGATTTTGATCCACTTGATGAACTAGAGAAACTGTCTGGTTTTGAGGGCGATGACGCATTAGAAGATCTTGATGAAAACAGCGTCGATTTGTTGGATGAGCTACTTGATGACAGCGGCGATGAAACAATAGACGAACAAGAGCCTACGGACGTTGACCCATTCGATGATTTGATTCGTGAAGATGATGAGCCAGAAATCGCGAGTGCGCAGCAGAGTGACGATGACTTATTGGCCTCGTTAGGTTTTGATGATCTTGAGCCAGAAGCGACTCAACCTGCTGAAACTCAACAACAGGTTAAATCTGCTTCTGAATTGGAAGACGAAAAGGCGCTTGGTCTGGATTCAGGCTTAGATATCGATGCATTATTGAACGAGAACCAACCAGAGGTTGAGCCGAAAGTAGATGCTTTGAGCCGCGAATCAGAGGCTGAATCAGCACTAGAACAAACCGTTGAAGATTTTGACAAAGAGGATTTCTTTGGTGATTTAGAAGATTCAATCCCAGAGCACGATCCTTTGATGTCGGAATTGGATGAGTTGTTTGAATCTAATGAAGACGATCTAAAACAAGCAGAGCAAGAGCGCGCCGATTTCGCTGCGGAACTGGATGCGCTTATTAGTGAGCAAGCGACAGAAGAAGATGAGTTAGATTTTGAACCTGAGTTGATTCAAGAACCTTCTATCGAATCAGAACCGCAAGATGCGATCTTAGAAAAAGCGGACTCAGACGTTGAAACATCACTCAGCAAAACAGAAGAAGAGCCCGCGTTCACTCCGACGCCAAACACCGTCGAAAATGAATTTGGTATTCCGCAAGAAGAAGACTGGCTTGTTGATGACATAGAGCCCGAGACGAAGACGGAACAAGAACCCGTAGCGGCAAGTTCAACTGAGACAGCTACCGAAGACGAAGAATTCAACGTCGATGAGCTAGACCTTCCGGAGTTCAACGAAGAAGATGCACTAACGTCAATGGTGCAAGAGCCAGAGTTAGCTGAATCTGAAACCGCTGAACCAGAAACTGCGGCGAATGAGCCGACGGCCGAAGACGAAGAATTCAACGTCGATGAGCTAGACCTTCCAGAGTTCAACGAAGAAGATGCACTAACGTCAATGGTGCAAGAGCCAGAGTTAGCTGAATCTGAAACCGCTGAACCAGAAACTGCGGCGATTGAGCCAACGGCTAGAGAGGAAGAGTTCAATTTTGATGATCTAGAGCTTCCTGAGTTCAGCGAAGAAGATGCACTAACGTCAATGGCGCAAGAGCCAGAGTTAGCTGAATCTGAAACTACTGACCCAGAAACAGCGGCGAATGAGCCAACGGCTAAAGAGGAAGAGTTCAATTTTGATGATCTAGAGCTTCCTGAGTTCAGCGAAGAAGATGCACTAACGTCAATGGCGCAAGAGCCAGAGTTAGCTGAATCTGAAACTACTGACCCAGAAACAGCGGCGAATGAGCCAGTGGCTGAAGATGAAGAGTTCGACTTCGATGATCTGGATCTTCCGGAGTTCAGCGAAGAAGATGCTCTTGCATCAATGGCTGACGAGCCAAGATTGTCAGAGGCAGAAACTTCACAGCCAGCCGCCGGCATGGCGAGCGATGAGGAGTTCAACTTTGATGATCTGGACTTGCCAGAGTTCAATGAAGAAGATGCATTGGCTTCAATGGGCGATGCAGAACTAGAAACGCCTGTAAAGCACCCTGAAGCGTCTCAAACTGTTATTCAATCAGACAATGACCATGATGCTTTGTTTGATGTATTCGCGCAGCCAGAGGCTTTCAGTGTCGAGCCTGATCCCGTTCCCGAAGCACAAGTAGACTTAGAGTCTGAACTCAATGATTTTGAAGAATCTGCAATGGCGAACCTGTTGTCAGAAAACGCAGACTCAGAAGTGTTTGATGGAAAATTGGACAGTGACACCATCGCAAGTGCGGGTATGGATTTCGAAACCATGCTGGATGTGGGCGATGACTGGGATGGTTTTAAACTGTCATCAGACAGCGCGGCGTCAACAACGGAAGTCCCAGAAGATCAAAGAGACGTTTGGAGCTCGACAGAAGCACTTGCGCAACCAGAAATCGCTCAGGAAAACTGGGGTGAGCAGGATGACCTTACCGACTTCGACCCGAAGAAAAATCAATTCATGACGATTGATGAGTTGATGGCTCAAGTGGATAAAAATGGCGGTGACTTCGAAGAGCAAGAATTAAAGCTTGATGTTGGTTTGAATGAGTTCCCTGATGTGATTGGTGACATCGGTGATGTGGATGTAGACACCAACGCAGAAGCCGCAGGTAAGCTTGATTTAGCAAAAATCTATCTAGAAATGAACGATCCTCAAGGGGCGATCAAATTGCTAGAAGAGGCCATCGTCTACGGTGAAGATGATATTCGCCGTGAAGCGAAAGGGCTTATCGACGCCATTAACGGTCGATAAAGAAAAATGGGTAGCAAATGCTGCCCATTTTTGTATCTGGAAGGACTTACGTATATACTTCCCGCCCCATTTTAGAGTTCGAAGGTTAAAATGAGAATCGCATTAGGTATCGAGTATAACGGTACAAATTACTTTGGTTGGCAACGCCAAAGAGAAGTGAAAAGTGTCCAAGAAGCGCTGGAAAAAGCACTTTCTGTAGTAGCAAATCACCCTGTAGAAGTTCAGTGCGCTGGTCGTACCGATGCAGGTGTACACGGCACAGGACAAGTTGTTCACTTCGACACCAATGTAAATCGAAAAATGGTTGCTTGGACAATGGGCGCAAATGCGAACATGCCAAGTGATATCGCTGTCCGCTGGGCGGTAGAAGTACCTGATGACTTCCATGCACGATTCTCAGCGACGGCGCGTCGATACCGCTACATCATCTTCAATCACGCATTGCGTCCTGGCATCTTAAATTCTGGAGTGAGCCATTATCACGGTGACTTGGATGAAAAGAAAATGCACGAAGCAGGACAATACTTGCTTGGTGAGAATGACTTCAGTTCATTTCGTGCAGCACACTGCCAATCGTTGAGCCCTTGTCGAAATATGATGCACTTGAACGTGACTCGACATGGTGACTACGTCATTATCGATATTAAAGCGAACGCTTTTGTTCACCACATGGTGCGTAACATTACAGGCAGTTTGATTAAAGTGGGTCGTGGCGAAGAAAAGCCTGAATGGATCAAGTCACTTTTAGAAGCAAAAGACCGCAAATTAGCGGGTGCAACGGCTAAGGCTGAAGGTTTGTATTTGGTTGATGTGGACTACCCAGAAGCGTTTGGATTACCACAAGTGCCGATCGGTCCGCTATTTTTACCGGATAATTTGAACTAAATTTGCGAATTTGTTTCAAATTATCGGTAGTTTAGACTGGAAATGCGCAGAAACTATGCGTTATTAATGATATCAAAAATAGGTACAACCAGTTTTTTATCTACAGTCGCGGCAAGATATGTTTTAATCCATCCGCAATATTCCGAATTTATATCTTTCGCAATGAAGCGGAAGAATTGAGAGAAAAGGTCTTCCATGAGTTGGCTTGAAAAGATTTTAGAAAAAAGCAACCTAGTAAGTTCACGCAAAGCTTCTATCCCTGAAGGCGTGTGGACGAAATGTACCTCTTGTGAGCAGGTTCTTTACCATGCTGAACTTGAGCGTAACCTAGAAGTTTGTCCTAAGTGTAATCACCACATGCGAATGAAAGCGCGTCGTCGTCTAGAAACATTCTTAGATGAAGGTGAGCGTGTAGAGCTAGGCACAGAGCTTGAGCCACAGGACAAACTGAAATTTAAAGATTCTAAGCGCTACAAAGAGCGTATCTCTGCTGCTCAAAAGAACAGTGGCGAGAAAGACGCATTGGTGGTTATGCAGGGTGAACTGCTTGGTATGCCATTGGTAGCGTGTGCGTTTGAATTCTCTTTCATGGGTGGTTCAATGGGTTCCGTTGTTGGTGCTCGTTTCGTGAAAGCAGTTGACGCCGCAATTGAAAACAATTGTGCACTGGTGTGTTTCTCTGCAAGTGGTGGTGCGCGTATGCAAGAGGCGTTAATGTCTCTAATGCAAATGGCGAAAACCAGTGCGGCGCTTGAGCGTTTGTCAGAAAAAGGCCTACCATTCATTTCGGTACTGACTGACCCAACAATGGGTGGTGTATCGGCAAGTTTGGCGATGCTAGGTGACATCAACATTGGTGAACCTAAAGCATTGATCGGTTTCGCTGGCCGTCGTGTAATCGAGCAAACAGTACGCGAAGATCTTCCTGAAGGCTTCCAGCGTAGTGAGTTCCTGCTAGAGCACGGTGCGATTGACATGATCGTTGACCGTCGTGAAATGCGTCAACGTGTGGGTGGTCTGATCGCTAAGATGACTAACCACAAGTCTCCGATGGTGGTTTCCGTTAACGAATCTCCAAATGAAGAGCCATATTCTGTACCAGAAGTGGACGAAAAAGGGTAAAGTATCAACTAACATAAAAACCAAAGAAATTAATGGTTAAAGTTAGATGACACAAAACGCAATTCCTCAAGCCACATCCACTCTAACGATGTGGCTTGATTATTTAACAAATCTCCACACATCAGCTATCGACCTCGGCTTAGACCGCGTTCAAGCGGTAGCGAAAAAAGCCAACCTCACCAAACCAGCCCCTACTGTGATTACTGTTGCCGGCACCAATGGCAAGGGGTCGACGTGCGCGTTGATGGAAGCGATTCTATTAGATGCCGGCTACTCAGTCGGAGTTTACAGTTCACCTCACCTTATTCGCTACAACGAGCGTGTTCGTATTAACGGCGTAGATGCAGAAGATCGTACACACTGCGAAGCATTCGATTATATCGAGCAACAACGTGGTGATATTAGCCTAAGCTTGTTTGAATTCGGTACGTTGGCTGCACTTCGTATTTTCCAAGTTGAAAAAGTGGATGTGGTGTTGTTAGAAGTTGGCCTTGGTGGTCGATTAGATGCAACAAATGTCGTAGATCATGATGTCTCTGTTATTACCAGCTTGGCTATCGACCATGTGGATTGGCTAGGTGATGACATCAATGTAATTGGCTTTGAGAAAGCGGGTATCTACCGTACTGGTAAACCTGCGATTTGTGGCCAACCGACGCCGCCAGCAACCGTTGCTGCGCACGCTGATGACATTCAAGCTGAGTTCTTCCAAGTTGGCATCCAGTTCGATTACCAATTGACTGAGAAAGGTTGGAAGTGGACCAGTGGAGCGTTTGGCCTAGATGACCTTCCATTGCCTTCTCTGCCCTTACCGAATGCAGCAACTGCTCTGATGGCACTTGGCGCTTCAGAATTGCAAATCACTGACATTAATATCGTTAATGGCTTGAATAATGCTCGCCTAGCTGGCCGAATGCAGGTTTTGCAAACGGAACCAGACATTGTGCTTGATGTGGCGCACAATCCTCACTCTGCAGAATACTTGGTAGAGAAGGTGAAGCACCAATACGTGAATAAAAACATCCATGTCGTGGTGGCAATGCTGCACGATAAAGACATCAAGGCAACAATTGAAGTATTAGCGCCAATTGCAACCCAATGGTACCCAGCATCACTGACTGGCCCTCGCGCGGCAACTGCCGACGAGTTATGTCAATATTTACCCGAAGGGCAGATTCAGTTCCAAACTCCAGTAGAGGCATTTGAGAGCGCGAAAACTCATGCGGCTCATGATGATGTCATTTTGGTGGTGGGTTCATTCCACACAGTGGGTGAAGTGTTGGAGTATTGGCAATCAAATAATGAGTAATCAAAGGTAATTTGATGGCAAGTAAATTTCAAAGTCGTTTAGTCGGCACCATCATTCTAGTGGCGGTGGGGGTCATCGTGCTTCCAGACGTACTGGATGGTAAGAAACTGCACTATAAAGAAGAGTTTGCCAGTATTCCTATCAAACCTGAACTTGATAGCGATGTGGAGAACTTCGAAATACTTGAGCCTGTTGAAGACGACGTTTCATTACCGGAATCTCCGGTAACTGCAACAGTGAATGAATCTCAAGAGCCTCAAGTCGCGGTTTCTCAGCCAGAACCAGAGTCAGTTTCTCAGCCAGAAGAAGTCAAACAACCTGAACAGGTTGAAGTTGCCGTTCGTCCGGTTGAAGAAAAAAATCAATATGAAGATTCAGCCTGGATCATTCAGTTGATGGCACTAAAAAATCATGAAAATGCGGTTGCACTTGTAGAGGATCTTCAGAAGCGTGGCTACCAAGCTCATGTAAAAAAAGAGACAGCCTTTACTCGAGTAATTGTTGGTCCTGATGTGTCAAAAAGTAAACTTGAACGACAGGTCAAGGAATTACAAAAAATTACAGGCTCAAAAGGTCAATTGCTTAAATTTAAGCCATTAAATCCATAAGAAAACGTTTGCGTCAGCATTTTTTCTGTTAAAATGCGCGCCAACTTAAGATGAAGAAAACATGAATTGGTTAGATTTTGTCATTTTAGGTGTGATCGGATTTTCAGCTCTGATCAGTTTAGTTCGCGGTTTTGCTAAAGAAGCTTTGTCTTTGGTGATTTGGTTTGGAGCATTTTTTATCTCCAGTAATTACTACGCCAAATTGGCGGTGTATTTCACCAACATCGAAGATGAAATGTTTCGTAACGGAGCCGCAATAGCGGCGTTATTCGTCGCTACCTTAGTGGTTGGTGCAGTGGTGAATTACGTCATTGGTCAACTGGTACAAAAAACAGGGCTATCAGGAACCGATCGAATTCTCGGTGTGGTGTTTGGTGGTTTACGCGGAGTACTGATTGTTTCTGCGGTGCTGTTTTTTATGGATGCGTTTACTGCATTCCCAAGCTCAGATTGGTGGAAAGAGTCACAGTTGGTCCCAGAGTTCAGCCGTATCATCGCCCCATTCTTCGAGCACTTAAAAGCAACATCAAGTTTTCTGTCTGGCACTATCTAGTAGTGCCAGCTACTGTCGCAAATCGAGGATTAGGACATGTGTGGTATTGTTGGAATCGTGGGCACAACGCCTGTAAACCAGTCTATTTATGACGCGTTAACGGTGTTACAGCATCGTGGCCAAGATGCCGCTGGTATTTGTACCATAGAAAGCAATCGTTTTCGTCTGCGTAAGGCGAACGGTTTAGTGAAGGATGTGTTCGAAGCAAGACACATGCAACGCTTACAAGGTGAGGTTGGTATCGGTCATGTTCGTTACCCAACCGCAGGCAGTTCAAGTGCCTCTGAAGCTCAACCTTTCTACGTAAACTCTCCTTTCGGTATTACACTTGCCCACAATGGTAATTTGACTAACGCTCATGAAGTTCGTCAAAAACTGTTTGAAAAAGACCGCCGTCATATCAATACGACTTCAGATTCTGAAGTGCTTCTGAATGTACTCGCTCACGAAATCGATACAGTAAAAGGCAATGTGACAGCTGACGATGTCTTCCGTGCGGTTACGAATGTTCACCGTACAATCCGTGGTGCTTATGCTGTTGCTGCGATGATTATTGGCCACGGTATGATTGCGTTTCGCGACCCACATGGTATCCGCCCTTTGTGCTTAGGTAAGCGTGAAGTGAACGGAAGAACAGAATACATGGTGGCGTCAGAGTCAGTGGCGTTAGATGCTGTTGGTTTTGATTTTGTTCGCGATGTCGCTCCTGGTGAAGCGATTTACGCAACGTTTGATGGTGAACTATTTACGAAACAATGTGGCGATAATCCAAAACTGAATCCGTGTATCTTTGAATTCGTTTACTTTGCACGTCCGGACTCTTTCATCGACAAGATTTCTGTATACAGTGCTCGTGTTGAGATGGGTAAAAAGCTTGGCGAGCGTATTCGTGAAGATTATGCAGAATTGGATATCGACGTGGTTATTCCTATTCCTGAAACGTCTTGCGATATTGCTCTACAAATTGCCCAAGCTATTGATAAACCTTACCGTCAAGGCTTTGTGAAAAACCGTTACGTAGGTCGTACTTTCATTATGCCGGGTCAGCAACAGCGTAAGAAATCGGTGCGCCGCAAACTAAACGCGATTCGTTCTGAATTTAAAGGTAAGAATGTCCTGCTTGTGGATGACTCTATTGTTCGCGGTACAACATCAGAGCAGATCATTGAGATGGCTCGTGACTCTGGCGCAAACAAGGTGTTTATGGTCTCGGCGGCACCAGAAGTACGTTTCCCGAATGTTTACGGTATCGATATGCCAAGTGCAACAGAGTTGATTGCTCATGGCCGCGATAACGAAACCATCTGTAAGCAAATTGGTGCTGACGCGCTTATTTACCAACGCTTGGATGATTTGGTTGAAGCAGTTGGTTTAGGCAATCAAGACATCACTCAGTTCGATACATCAGTATTTAACGGTGAATATGTGACGGGTGATATTGACCAACAATACCTCGACTTCCTTGATGGTTTGCGCAACGATGATGCAAAGACACAAGCAGAAATTCAGCAAGATCTTGCTAATCTAGAACTGCATAACGAAGGCGCTTAATCTGCCCGGAAATCCAAGACATAAAAAAACCAGAGCTCGCGCTCTGGTTTTTTGTATCTGCTATCGAGTTTAGTGAATGTTGTAAGCGATCACGAAGTCGATAAAAAGACGCACTTTCTCAGGAAGATGGTCTTTGTGATTGTACAGCATGTAGATGTCGCGCGGGTTAGCGCTCCAATCTGGTAATACACGCAGTAGATCGCCACTTTCAATATACTCTTTGATCATCACGTCAGGCATTAATGTAATCCCCAACCCTTCAGAGCAAGAGCTACGCACGACATTCAGTGCATTGGCTTGAAAACGACCACGTTCTGCATTCACCACAGACTCTCCCTTGCTGTTGATTAGTGTCCACTTGATCAGTGGGTAGCCTTTCAGCAAAGAATGGTTAGAGAGCTCTTCAGCGTGGTTTGGTGCCGGATTTGCGGCGAGATAGTCAGGACTTGCGACCAGAATATCCTTCACTTCACCAATTTTACGGGCGATCAAGCTTGAGTCACGCTGTGGTCCAACGCGGAAAATCACGTCCCACTCAGTAGGATCAAGTTGATCGGCGTTGTTTTCTGTCGTCAGCTCGATGTTGATGTCAGGATACTGCTTCATGAACCCATTAAACATAGGCATCATCATGCGCTTAGTCAGGTTGTACGGTGCAGAAATCTTAATCTTGCCCGATGCGCCACGACAGTCATCCGTAATCTCCTCAGCTGTCGATGTTAGGCGTTGTAGCAGAGGTGAGCATTCATGGTAAAAGCGTTCTCCGGCCTCGGTCAGAGAAAGCTTACGCGCATGACGGTTCAGCAATCGAAGATTGACAGAGTCTTCTAGCGCTTGAATGCGTCGGGTGATGGTTGCCACCGGAATCATGGTTTTTCGCGAAGTTGCGGTATAGCTCCCATTTTCGACAACCAATCGAAACAGGTTTAGATCATCTAATTTCATATTTCCAGACACATTAAACTACCGTTTATGGCTAATTTATAATTAACTTTGTGATCAAAGTTTGCTTTAAGTCAACATGTTGCGTCATTTGAACACAGCAAGGCTCCCTGAGTAAATACTGATAGACCATGGAATATTTGTATAAACGTCAATTTCAGGCTACGGTTTATAACAAGGTGAAAGGGCCTGATGTCTTGCTGCATAACGTTTTGTAAGATGTGAATACAACAAAAATAACGACATATAAATTTGTTTTTTTGACTGAGCTTTGTGAGGTGCAAAGGTATGTTTAAGACTCACAGTCAAACGGCAATGGTCTCGGCGCAGGAAGTGGTCAATCATAAACTCATCATGTTAGTGGACGATGATCCGATATTTCGTAGCGTGACTAATGCCTATTTGGAAAGTCAGGGTTTTAAGGTGGTCGAAGCAGAAAACGGCCTAGAGGCGCTTCAACAACTAAGGGAATGCCAACCTGATTTGGTCTTATGTGATTTATCCATGCCCGTGTTGGACGGGATAGAATTTGTCGAGGAAGTTAGCTTAGAGTATCCGTCTATGCCACTTATTGTTGTGTCTGGAACGGATGAGATGTCTGACGTCGCGAAAGCGCTTCGTTTTGGTATTAAAGATTTCTTACCTAAACCAATAGGAAACTATCAACATTTATCTCAAGCGATCGACAACACGCTTGAGGAATCAGACTGTCACTACTCTGACCATCGAGATTTTTCGAGCCAATGGTTTAGGGTTGATGACGGTGGGGAAATGCCAGACGATCAAGAACTGCACTGGCACCTAGAATATCTACAACAACACCCAAATGCAGCAAGAGACTTGCTACACGCTTTATTGCCAGAAAAAGACGCATCACAAGGCGATTGGAAATGCTCTTATCGTTTATTGCAATCAACCGACGTTATGCCTTTAGTGTTTGATTACCGTTGGCTGATGAACGGGCAATTTGCCTTTTATCTCGTTGATTCAGCGTCATCAGAGCACGATGGTGTGGCAACAACGCTGCTGGTGCGTGCTTTGTTTGATGACTACTTACGTAACTTAAAGAGTTTTAGTGCAGACCTGAAAGACATGGTCGACATTATTGAAAAAGGTATTCAGTGCTCTGATAGTACCGGTGCCGTAAATGCCGTTTTCGGTGTCGCAGATCTTGCTTCGTCTTCTGTCTCTATACTACCAGCGGGTTTGGATAGTCAGTGGTCAGACGGCCATTCAAATCAGCACATAGCCGCTGGTAATCAATTAGGTGACGGCAGTATGAAAAACTTCATCACCCGAGATTTACCAATCAGCACTAACGGGCAGCTTTCAATTGGTTGTCTTGGGACATCCAGCTTTAGCCTCAATATGGTTCGTCTGAATCGATTGATATAACGAGCAGCAGGTAAAAACATAGATACATCAACAAAAGCAGCGTCCATTACGCTGCTTTTTTATTTCTAGCTGCTTGGCTTCGAACTAATGATACTTCGCTTTATAACCCTACTTTTTGTTGGTGTTTAGCGTTAATTGTTTAAGGTATAGTCATCGCTTAAAACAATAATGACCCATTTATGCAACGATAATTTAACGATGTAAGGTGGGGGAAGCGAAGTCAACTCAACTCTAGTGAGAAGAAACATCATGGCAGACAAAGATTTTAAAGAGCCTTATAATATTTTTTACTTTTTAGGTTTCATTGCAGTCCTTTTGATCCCAACTTTACCTGCAACGTTAACCTGGCTTCGTGTAATGAATGGTTACGCGGGCTTTTAATTTAGCGTTAGTTTATTGGAGTCCACCATTCGTATTAAGCGTTACCTTTTCAATATAGCTGGTGGACTCTGCATGCTGCTTGGCATTGCCGGCATCGTTCTTCCTCTTCTTCCTACCACACCCTTTATTCTTTTAGCGAGTGCCTGTTTCATGCGAGGCAGCCCTGCGTTTCATCGTTGGCTACATGAACATAAAACGTTTGGACCTTTACTCGAAAACTGGCATAAACACCGAGCAGTCACACGCAAGGTGAAACAACGTGGCGCGGTCTTCATCGTACTCAGTTTTACTTTCTCCATCATTGTCGCTCCAATGGTTTGGGTAAAAATTGCGCTTTTAGTGATGCTAATCGTTTTACTGAGTTGGTTTATGCGTCTCCCTGTGACTGAGTTGGTTGCTGACCGAGAAGAAAATCACTAAGATTGTAGAGAATAGTGTGCCCGCTCTTCGAGTGGGCGTTTGTATTTTCAGCGCTTGTGACTTTTACGAAAGTAAGCACATAGTGATGAAAACCTATTGTTTGTTGCCCTCATATATACTGCGATTAGAACAGAGGGTGATGAGCCAATCTAAGTAAATCGGTATTATGACTACAGAAACAATCTCACTGATCAAATCTAGCATCAAAAGCATCGAAGATTACCCGAAACCAGGCATTCTTTTCCGCGACGTAACCAGCCTTCTTGAGGACGCGAAAGCGTATCAAGCAACAATCAATCTTTTGGTTGAGCGCTACAAAGATATGGGTTTCACGAAAGTTGTGGGTACAGAAGCTCGTGGTTTCTTGTTTGGTGCACCACTAGCACTAGAACTGGGTGTTGGTTTTGTCCCTGTGCGTAAGCCAGGCAAACTGCCTCGTCCTACTGTGGCTCAATCCTACGAGCTTGAATATGGTGTTGATACGCTAGAAATCCATACTGATGCGATCGTAGAAGGCGATAAAGTATTGGTTGTAGATGATCTACTTGCTACGGGCGGTACGATCGAAGCAACAACAAAGCTTATCCGTCAACTAGGCGGTGAAGTAGAGCACGCTGCATTCGTTATCAACCTGCCAGAAATTGGTGGTGATAAGCGCCTAGAAGGTCTAGGTCTGAACGTATACAGTATTTGCGAGTTTGAAGGACACTAATACATTCAATGAGTTATTTAGCTTTAGCGCGAAAATGGCGTCCGAATAAGTTTGACCAAGTCGTAGGGCAAAGCCATGTCCTTACGGCTCTGGAAAACGCGTTGGCGCAAAATCGCTTACACCATGCGTATCTCTTCAGCGGTACGCGAGGCGTTGGTAAAACATCGATTGGCCGACTGTTTGCTAAGGGCCTGAACTGTGAAACAGGTATTACCGCTAACCCTTGTGGTGAGTGTGATACTTGTCGTGAGATTGATGAAGGTCGCTTTGTTGACCTACTAGAGATCGACGCGGCTTCCCGTACTAAAGTTGAAGACACTCGTGAACTATTAGATAACGTTCAATACAAGCCCGCTCGCGGACGTTTTAAAGTGTACCTCATTGATGAGGTACACATGCTTTCGCGTCACTCTTTCAATGCGCTGTTAAAAACGTTGGAAGAGCCGCCAGAGTATGTGAAGTTCTTGTTGGCGACGACGGATCCACAAAAACTGCCGGTAACGATTCTGTCGCGCTGTTTACAGTTCCACCTTAAGCCAATCAGTGTTGATGACATTCATCAGCAACTTGACCATATTCTGGAAAAAGAACAAGTCTTTGCAGAAGCAAGAGCACTTGGCATGATCTCGCATGCTGCAGATGGCAGTATGCGTGATGCACTGAGCTTAACTGACCAAGCTATCGCCCTAGGTAACGGCACGATTCAGACCGATATCGTTAGCCACATGCTTGGTACGATTGATACTGACCAAGCGATTCATTTGCTGGAATCGGTCAGCAGTAAGCAGCCGCAACAGGCGATGGACAAAATCCAACAACTTGCATCAAACGGTGTCGAGTGGGATGGATTGCTACAACAATTGGCATCCCAGCTTCACCGCGTCGCGATGTACCAAGCTCTGCCATCGACCTTAGATCAGACTCAACCTGATGCTGAAAAAATCGAATTATTGAGTAAAGCGCTAACACCACAAGATGTTCAGCTTTACTACCAAATTGCTTTAAAAGGCCGTGAAGACCTAACGTTGTCACCGAATGGTCGCGTTGGGATGGAAATGATCGTTTTGCGCATGATGGCATTCCGTCCATCTGCAAGTAACAGCGCCACCGTCATCTCAACCTCATCGCAGACACAAGGCTTGCCTGCGCAAAGTGCAGTGCAAACACAAGCAGTATCGGTGGCAAAACCGCAAGCGCCAGTTCAGCAAGCACCTGTACAGCAAACGCAAAGTCAGCCTAGACCAAGCCAGTTAGCGCCGAATATGGCGTCACAACCGCTGTCTCAGGCAGCACAGCAGCCGACGAATGAAGCACCATCATACCAACCTGAATATCAAGGTGGTTATGACATGGCACCACCAATGAGTGAGAATCCTGTGCCTACACAGCAGGTTCCTCAACAAGCTCAACCTATGCCAGAGAACGCGCCAGCGCCTGCTCGAGGTAATTTGAGTGGTCTTCGTCATCAATTGCGCTCGCAACGCCAGGGTCAGCAACAGGCGACGACGCAAAATGGTGGCCCAAAAAAGCCTAACGCGACATCTGCTCAAAAAGAGTCGGTCATTGACCGTCTAGCGCAATTGCATGGCAATTCCGCGCAGGTGTCGCCACCATCCTCTTCTCAAGCGGAACAACCTGTCATTGAGGATGAAGCATATCGTTGGCGTCCAACCAAGCAACCGGTTGAAACAAAAACGAATACGCAACTGACACCTACGCAGCTCAAGAAAGCTCTTGAGCACGAAAAGACGCCAGAAATGGCGCAAAAGCTTGTCGATGAATCATTGGAAAGCAGTGAGTGGGCAAAGCTGATCAGCTTAATGAATACACCCAAGCTGGTGGAGCAACTTGCACTAAACTCGCATTACAGCAAAGAAGGCTCGACAGTTTCGCTACAATTAAGAGACAGTCAGGCACACTTGAATACTGACAGAGCGCAAAGCGAGCTGTTGAACGCGTTAAATGGAGTGTTAGAACAAGAGTGCCATCTTAGTATTGATGTGGGCGAAAACGGTGAGACACCCCTTGAGCTTAGAGACAGGCTGTATCAAGAAAAATTGCAACAAGCTCTGAACAGTTTAGAAAACGATCCGCATGTTCAGTTCATCGAACGTCGTTTCGCTGCAGAGCTCGATAAAGATAGTGTAAGACCTATCTAAATTTTGAACGGAATGGGGTTGAAAACGTTCAGTGAAAACCCCATTAACAGATGCAACACCTAATTAAACCAGAGAGATAAACATGTTTGGTAAAGGCGGTATGGGCAACCTAATGAAGCAAGCCCAGCAAATGCAAGATCGCATGCAAAAGCTTCAAGAAGAAATCGCGAATATGGAAGTAACTGGCGAGTCTGGTGCTGGTCTAGTTAAAGTTACAATCACTGGTAGTCACAGTGTGCGTCGTGTTGATATTGACGAGAGTCTAATGGAAGACGACAAAGAGATGCTAGAAGATCTTATCGCTGCGGCATTCAACGATGCAGCACGTCGTGTTGAAGAAACTCAAAAAGAGAAAATGGCTTCAGTAACTGGCGGTATGCAATTACCACCAGGTATGAAAATGCCATTCTAATCTGCTGAATTCTAACTAAGCGGATTTTCAATGCGTACCAGTCATATGCTGGAACAATTGATGGAGGCCTTACGTTGTCTACCTGGGGTTGGCCCCAAGTCGGCGCAGCGTATGGCCTTTCATTTGTTACAGCGTGATAGAAAAGGCGGTCTGCAACTGGCAGATGCGCTGAGTCAGTCAATGACAGAAATTGGTCATTGCACCGAGTGCCGTACCTTCACTGAAGAAGACGTTTGCCATATTTGTACGAACCCAAAGCGCCAAGAAAATGGCCAAATTTGTGTAGTAGAAAGTCCAGCAGACATCGCGGCAGTAGAAGCGACAGGTCAATACTCGGGTCGATACTTTGTACTAATGGGGCACTTATCACCACTGGACGGAATTGGTCCAAGTGATATTGGTCTTGATGTACTGGATTACCGTCTGCGTCGCGGTGATGTTTCTGAAGTGATTCTTGCAACCAATCCAACGGTTGAAGGGGAAGCAACAGCGCATTACATCGCGGAGCTGTGTAAAGAACACCAAGTGGATGCAAGCCGTATCGCGCACGGTGTACCAGTGGGGGGCGAGCTTGAGCTCGTGGACGGGACAACCTTGTCTCACTCTCTTCTAGGTCGACACAAGATTTAATAAAAAAGCCGCTGAATTCAGCGGCTTTTTTGATCTTGAGGTTCGAGAATCGATTAATCGTTTGATTCTGTACCAAGAAGGTTCTTGTAGATAAGTGCACCTAGAATACCACCAACGATTGGTGCTACCCAGAATAGCCAAAGCTGAGAAACCGCCCAGTCGCCAACGAATACGGCAACACCAGTACTACGTGCTGGGTTAACCGATGTGTTAGTCACTGGAATACTGATTAGGTGGATAAGAGTCAAACATAAACCGATCGCGATAGGTGCAAAACCTTGTGGTGCGCGTTTGTCTGTGGCACCCATGATCACGATTAGGAACATCATTGTCATCACAACTTCAGTCACTAAAGCAGCAACCATAGAGTATTGGCCTGGAGAATGCGCGCCGTAACCGTTCGCGGCAAAGCCAGAACCAACAACGTCAAACCCTGCCTGACCGGTTGCGATTACGTAAAGTACACCACCCGCAATCACACCACCAATCACTTGCGCGATGATGTAAGGCACAACGTCTTTAGTCTCGAAACGACCACCGGCCCATAGACCGATAGTTACTGCTGGGTTTAGGTGACAACCTGAGATATGGCCAATAGCAAATGCCATTGTGAGTACGGTAAGACCGAACGCCAAAGAAACGCCCAACAAGCCAATGCCGACATCAGGGAAGCCAGCCGCTAACACTGCACTACCACAGCCACCAAGCACTAACCAAAAAGTACCAAAAACCTCTGCCATGTATTTATTCATATTGTTTCCTATTGCGGATTTAGATTACCCGCTGAACATAGTAGAGAATTGTCAGAAAAGTGTGAGCTGAAGCACGGAAATTAACCCAAATGCCAGATATGAGCGTTTCTGTCTCATACATGAAACGAAATGAGTAAGGAGAGGGTAGGTGGATGAGTTGAAAGGAAAACCTCGGCTATCGTTATAGAGTTTGATAACCGAGGCGAGAGGAAGCGTTAGCTAAAAGCAATAAATGGTGAGATACACAACAAGATGCCCGTCGCGATGATTAGGTATAGTGAAGCACCTTTGTATTTATGTAGAGAAGGCACTTGATACACCAAGTAAGCAGGAATCAAACAGCCAATCAAACCAAAGATAGGGCTACAAACCGAAGTGAAGCTCAAAACCGGTAGGTTGAGTACGATAGCGCCCCATGCCATCAAAATCGCGAATAGAATGATGCCTTTCGTCACGAGATCTTTGTTGATTTGCTCTTCAGGCATCACTTTTTTCAATGCCAACATCGCAAGGCCTTGGCAAGAATCACGGAAGCCAAGGTAAACACCAAAGAAGGCTGTCATTACAGAAAAGATGTTCAACATCAGGCTAAGCAGTTTAAGCGTCGTGCCGTCCATGCCTTGTGCTACCATCGCAAGCGCAGAGATGTTCTCGTTTGCTGCGCGGACTGCTTGTTCATGAGACATCGCCAACGTGAAAGAAATTGCGTAGAAAAACACGGTCACAAACAAAATGCCAAAAGCGATATTCATGGCACGCATCGCTTTAAAACGGGCAACTTCAATAGACTTCTCTTTCGAACGGTAAGAGATCACCATCGGACTCAAGCTTTGAATAAACAAAATAGAAGTGAGGGTGAACGGTAGCAGCTCAATCGCATCTTTTAGGCCAGCACCCGCTGTTGGGACGCTACCTACATTCGCCAGATCCCATTTTTCAATCATCATGAAGCCTAGCAGTGCTACGGTACAAAGTTTTACCAATACTAATCCGGTGCTGACCTTAAATAGGACCTTCTCACCACGCGAAGCGATTGCCACCAAAGCGCAAACCAATGCTAGACCATACAGCGGGTTTTCCGACAACAGCCCCTCAGTGATACCAAAGCTGTGTAGAAAAGAGGCTGAGTCATTATTGATTGCTGTCGAGTATACGAATACCCAAATCACCAACATGATGAAGTAGAGCACGCCTAACAATGCGCCCCATTTATTGCCAAGGTAGCCAGAGATAACCCCCGCATAGTCTTGACACTTCGGAGAGGTGGAAAGCGTGTTAATAAATAGGCGTTGGAACAAGTACATCGCTGGATAACCAATCACCGCGGAGGCAAGAAATACCCATATGCCAAGTACGCCCACCTTTACTGGAAGAAAAACAATACCAGCACCGATTGCCATGCCGATACTCATGATTACCCAGCCCCAGTCAGTGCTATCAAACTTAGTCGCCGCTTTCCATTCTGTGGCTGTCATTCCGGCTTTAACGTGAGGTGGTTCTTTAGTTATTGGAAGAGTTTGTGTAGGTACAGTAACGCTCATTGTCGTTTTCTCTTTGTTAGTATGAATTTTTCTCAAATCTATTTGAGAAAAAGATTAACAACAATTTTTTTGTGGAAAATTCAGATAAATTTGAGATCTCGACAAAATTACTCAATGAAATCTGAATTTAGATCGATTTGTGTGATCTGTAGTGGTTGTTTTGCTCACATATAGTTGAAAGAATAGCTTTGAAACGAAAGCAAAAGCTGAGTTTTACGACTAAAACTAAAAACTATGTGAGGATTAACATGAAAGAATTGATCACTTCAGAGCACGCTCCTGCCGCAATTGGCCCATATTCACACGGAACCACTTACGGGGATTTGATTTTTACGTCTGGCCAACTCCCAGTTGATAGCGCGACAGGTAAAGTAGTAGAGGGAGGGATTACTGCTCAAAGTCATCAATCTCTAACGAACTTAAAACATGTGCTTGAAGCGGGTAACGGCAGTTTAGATACGGTTCTAAAAACGACGTGTTACTTGGCAAACATCAGTGACTTTGCGGAATTCAACAAAGTGTATGCAGAGTTTTTCCAAAAGGATTGCCCAGCACGAAGCTGCTTTGCGGTGAAAGATCTTCCGCTAGGTGTTTTGATTGAAGTTGAAGCGATTGCTAGTAAAAAGTAATACGGAGAAGAAGCATGAATCAGCAATGGAACCAATATATCCAAATCATTAAGCAAGTTGTGAAACCTGCCCTCGGATGTACCGAACCCATTGCTGCTGCATATGCGGCAGCAGTTGCAAAGCGTGAGCTTGGATGCCAAACCCCGGACATGATTGAAGTACGTGTCTCAGATAACTTGTTTAAAAACTCAATGGGGGTTTACGTTCCCGGCACTGGGAAAATTGGCCTTAAGATCGCGGCGTCAGTTGGGGCATTAGCGGGAGACCCAAACGCAGAACTGGAAGTACTCGCTAAAATTAATCAAGACGATGTGACTGCAGCCCAGCAACTTATTGATGAAGAGCAAGTCAGTGTTGCTCGCATTGATACACAAGAATTTATCTTTTGCAGTGTCACCATGAGCGTTGGAGAAGACACCGTCTCGGTGACTATCAGCGGTGGACACACTAATATTATCCAGATCACTCGCAATGGAGCGGTGACGTTCGATGCCCCTTTGCAGCAGCGAGTCGCGACAGGATCAGTATGTGAAGGGGTGGATATCTCTATTAAGCAGATTTACGACTTTGCCCTTCAAGCGCCATTTGATGACATCAAATTCATTCTGCAAGCGGCTGAACTCAACTCTTCCTTAGCGCAAGAGGGTATCGACCGAGGTTACGGCTTAGAAATCGGCCGGACATTAAAAGGCAATATCGAACAGGGGTTGCTTGGTAATGATCTGATGAGCAGAATCCAAATGATGACCTCTGCAGCATCCGATGCTCGAATGGGCGGTGCGACGCTGCCAGCGATGAGTAACTTTGGCAGCGGTAACCAAGGTATTGCCGCGACGATTCCGGTTGTTATCGCAGCAGAAGCGTTTCAAAGTAACGAAGAACAACTCGCTCGCGCACTAATCATGAGTCATTTAGGCGCGATCTACATTAAGTCATACTACCCACCTTTATCTGCATTCTGTGGTAACACCGTCACTAGTGCTGCCGCATCCATGGCACTAGTGTATCTAGCAGGCGGCTCGTTTGAGCAATCTTGCTCTGCAATTCAAAACGTCATTAGTGACAGTTCAGGCATGGTGTGTGATGGCGCGAAGTCATCTTGTGCAATGAAAGTTTGCACCTCATCAACGACGGCAGTTCGCTCATATTTGATGGCGATGGGTAACCACAGTGTGAAGAATCAAGGTATAGTAGGCGACGAAGTCGAACAAACTATAAGAAACGTAGGCTCTATGGTTAGACTTGGTATGCCGTATACTGACAAATCTATTATCGACATCATGTCGGCCTAGCCTCAAAGTTTTTGCTAAGGGAAGTAAATTGCAGCTTAAGAAACTCACCAAAAGTGATTTAGATATTTTGAATTCGATGAAGAACGTCGTCGATGGCATTGCTCGTATGTACGGTGAACATACTGAAGTCGTTCTTCACAGTCTTGATGCAGAAGCTCCGGAAATCATCAAAATTGCCAATGGCCATGTTACTGAGCGTGGAGAAGGTGCACCGATTACCAACTTAGCAAGAATGAAGCTGCTTGAAGGTAACGACGTTTCAGATTCGTATGTGACGAAAACCGTAAGCGGTAAAACCTTGCATTCCATCACGACCATTGTCCGTAACCCAAAGAACAAACCTATTGGGTTATTGTGTATCAACGTCGACATGGATGTACCGATGCAAGATTTTTTGAGATCGATTATGCCAACTCAACAAAATGACTGCTGTGCGGGCGCACGTTCACCAGAAACCTTCGCTCGTAACATCGATGAAACCATCATTAGTACCATTGAGACCGTACAAGCAGAAGTGTGGTCGAACGAAGCGATTTCCCCTTCAAAACGCAACCGTGAACTGGTCACGCGTTTACAAGGTTTGGGGATTTTTAAATACAAAGATGCGGTATTGATGGTGGCAAATCATCTCGGTATTTCACGCGATACTATTTACCTTTACTTGAGAGAGTTGGGTAGTAACGACTAGGTCAGTTGTTCAAGTTCGGTGATATTATTTATCGCTTCTTGATTCGTTTTGCCGCACACAACTGGGCAAGGTTTGAAGTCGTGGCAAACTTTTGGGCGTTCAGGCATTCCGAAAAGCTTACATAAGTTGTCGTCATTTAATTGAATGCAGCGCTCTCCAGCAGGTTTGCCTTTTGGCATGCCCGGAATCGGAGAAGAGATACTTGGTGAGATACAACACGCCCCACAACCTAATCGACAATCCATCTAAAAGCCCTCGTAAAAATGAAGGGGGCATTATGGCCATTTCTCGTCAGATTGGAAGAGGCGTGCGTGAATTCACGCCAACAAAGTTAGCCCTTTCTACTCGTCATTAAGTCCTTTTTACTCATCATTAAGTAAAGCAGCGACTTCAAAATTCTGATCGCGTTTAGCCTGTTGGATATAACGGTTGCACTCTTGCATGCTTAAACCCCAGGTTCCAGCCTCGGTGCGAGAGGACATTTCCGTTAGGAACGTTGCTTGACCTTCTTGAACATTAGACGCTAGATCCTTGCCGTATTGTTGACAAAGTTCTGCATCGGTACTTGCCGCAGCTCCGAACGAAACAAGAGAGATAATGGTGATCATTGCGAGCTTCATAATATTGATTCCTTTATTCACACTATGAGCTAAAACCATAGGATAGGAATCACTATTAGTAAAAATATCAATGTTGATCGCCCTTGCTAGTGAAATAGAACAAGCGTTGATAATAGTTCGTATTACGGGGCGAAATTCGGCAAAACTTGAACTTTTGTTGTCAGAGGGGTATAAAACGCACCCAATTCATTCCCATTCGAGAAATAAGTAGTAAGCGTATGAGCACTCCATTTTGGCAAAGTAAATCGTTAGAGAACATGACAGAAGAAGAATGGGAATCTCTCTGTGATGGGTGTGGCAAATGTTGTCTGCACAAGCTAATGGATGAAGATACGGACGAAATCTACTACACCAACGTGGCGTGTAGTTGGCTGAACAGCAAAACATGTTCGTGCAAAGACTACCCGAACCGTTTTACTTCAGGCGAAGAGTGCACCAAGCTGACGCGTGAAGATATTGATGATTTTACGTGGCTGCCACACACTTGTGCATACCGCTTGTTGGCAGAAAGCCAGCCACTGCCAGAATGGCACCCATTAATCACTGGCTCTAAGTCTGCAATGCACGCAGCAGGGGAAAGTGTACGAAATAAAGTGGTGTATGAAATCGATGTGGTGGACTGGGAAGACCACATTTTAAATCACCCAAATCGCCCATAGCCGAATGTAAAACAAGCCTTTCATTGAAAGGCTTGTTTATTTTGGGGTGAGGCAAAAGTACCTAACCTTTTAAGAAACGGTTATAGACAAACAATATAACGAAAGCACCTAAAGTCGCAGTGACGATACTGCCGATGTTTACACCGTCTGCACCGCCTAGGCCAACAAAACTGCCTAAAAAACCGCCAACAAAAGCACCAACGATACCTAGCACCATAGTGGCAATCCAGCCACCGCCATCGTTACCAGGCATCAGCCACTTAGCCAATGCTCCTGCAATCAAACCTAGAATAATCCAAGATAGAAAGCCCATAATTTCTCCTTACTCATTATTGTGTTAGGTACGTGTCGTTACGCATTCATGGTTACGTTTCAATCATAGACCATTCATCCAAAAGCGTAGATTTAACTAACTGATGACCATCGCGATGTAACCTAATATCAGGACTAAAACTGAAGTTAATGCGTATGGCACGGGGTAGCCAATCGCTGGCATGTCACTGTGGCTTGCATCTTGGGCTCCTTTCATTGCAGGGGTACTGTTTCTCCCTCCGGCACAGGCTCCCGCTAAAATAGCAGGGTTCATTTTGCGGAAGTACAATCCGTATAACCAAGCTAGCAGAGGTGGTACGAGTGCTGCAGTCACACCTAGTAAAGCTATCTTGATGACAATGATGCCTTGGAATGACGCTAAGATTTTCGGCCCCACGGTTGCCGCTAATACCGCGACAAATAGGTTTAGGCCGATGTCTTGTAGAAAGCTTCTTGCCCCTTCACTCATTGGGCCGCCAAAGCTAGGGTTACGAGTTCGTAGGAATGAGAAAACGATCCCGGTTAACATGCAACCCGCCGATGTGCCAAGGGCAAAAGGGATACCTGCAACGGTGACACTCAAATGTCCAAAGACATAGCCAATAAGAAGGGAGAGGGCGAGGTAGAAGGTTTCAGTGACCGTACTCTCTACAATCGGAACGCTATTGAGTTTGGATGCGGTTTGTTCTACGCACCATTGGGAGCCTGCAATACGCACAACATCGCCCACTTCGACCTTAGTTTGTGGCAATAAAGGTTGCTGGTGGCCTTGTCGAAATATCGCTTTGAAATAAACACCAAAGCCGACTTCGGCATGCAATTGTGCGACAGTTTTCCCTGCATGCTCAGATTTACCAACGTGAATATCAGCCACTTCAATGTCGACATTTCTTGCGCGTGGCTCATCGACTTCATTTCCGATATCGGCTTCACCTTCCGCAATCAAGACGCGATATTCTCCGCGAATGCCAATAACATCATTTAACTCAAGCATTGGATTATCAGAAGCATCAATGACTTGCTCACCTCGAACCACTTTAAGCACGGCCGCATCAGGGAACTTCTGATACAACTCTTGCACTGAACGGCCAACTAACTCTTGGTGTGTGACTTTATAGGCACGAACATCAATCGGTAGGACGCCCACGTCTGAAAACCCAAAGGTGCTTGGGAGTTTCTCGTTGTCATCGCCAGTTGAGAATTCCGCTTCTGCCTCTTTACCTGCTTTGACGGGGTCAATACCAAAGAGAGAAGGGAGGTACTTAATGAACAAGATGATGAGGACGGTCGAAAGGACATAACTTATCGCGTAGCCCGCCGCAATATTGGCACTGACGTGATCAATGCTCATCCCTTCAGGTGGCGTAAATGCGCCTGAACTAATTGCTGACTGCGCTACGCCCATTACGGCGGTCACTGTGTAACTGCCAGAAATGATGCCAGCGGCGTAGCCGGGCTCCAGACCCATTAGCTTGGCGCCGATGACAACAATCGCAAAATTGCTGAACACGACAATCAAACCAATGACGACGAAGTCGATCCCTCCTCTAGCAAGACCGGAGAAAAATTGTGGCCCAACTTTCATCCCAATCGCGTACATGAACATCATTAAGAAGATATCTGAGACCAGACCCGGCTCTTCAATTTTTAGCCCATAAACCGAAAAGGAGGTAAGAGCTAAAGCAACACCAACAACTAAAGTGCCAGCTGTTGTTCCTAGGCTCACTCCTTTGAATGTAAGTCGACCAAGCGGGTATCCAATAGCGAGAGATAGAAAGAGAAAAACGAACGGATTTTCTGACAAGTAACTAAATAGAAAGGACATAGTGTCACCTGTGAACTTGTTGATATAAGAGCAAGGAACCATGAGAGTTCCTTGCTTTAAGTGGAAGGGGACAATTAGCCGTGGTTAAAGTTACTCGACTCATCAGCGTCGCTACCGTTGACGACAGGATGCTTGTCGAAGAAGTCCACGCAGTGTTGTAAATCGGAAATCAAAAGATCCGCCATGTCTCGGCTAAATCCATGTCGAACCAAAATACGCATGATCACTAGATCTTCGCGTTCGGCAGGCATAGCGTAAGCCGCAATTTGCCAGCCACGAGATCGAATGCGATCAGAAAGATCGTAAAGATTGAAGCCTGGGTTTGCGCCATCTTTTATTGACCAACTCAGTGCAGGGATACCACCATGTCCATCATAGATGATGTGGAACATACCCATTTTTTCGACTTCTTTGGCAAGGTAACGAGCTGTGTCATAACAAGCATCGTGGATCTTACGATAGCCCTCTTTGCCAAGACGCAGGAAGTTATAATATTGAGCAACGATTTGACCACCAGGGCGAGAGAAATTGAGTGCAAAGGTGGGCATGTTGCCACCGAGGTAGTTGACGTTAAAGATCAAGTCTTCATGTAGAGCATCGGCATCTCGCCAAACAACCCAACCAACGCCAAGTGGGGAAAGGCCAAACTTATGTCCAGAGGCATTGATGGACTTTACTCTTGGTAAACGGAAGTCCCACACTAAATCTGGATCGCAAAATGGGGCAAGAAAGGCACCACTCGCACCATCAACGTGAATCGGAATATCTAGCCCGGTATCTTCTTGTAGCTTATCTAACGCTTCGTGCACCGCTTGTACTGGCTCGTATTGGCAAGTAAAGGTCACGCCTAACGTTGGGACAACACCAATCGTATTTTCGTCACAACGTTTGATTACTTCCTCTGGGGTCATGATAAGACGGTCGCCTTGCATTGGGATTTCGCGAAGTTCAATGTCCCAGTAGCGCGCAAACTTATGCCAACAAACTTGAACTGGGCCACAGATAAGATTCGGGCGATCAGTTGGTTTGCCTTGCTTCTTCATTTTTTCGCGCCAAGCCCATTTTAGCGCCATGCCGCCTAGCATTGCCGCTTCACTTGAGCCTGTTGTTGAACATCCCATAGGGTTTTCAGCATCCGGTGCATGCCAAAGGTCGGCAAGCATATGCACACATCGAGATTCGATTTCCGCCGTTTGAGGGTATTCATCTTTGTCGATCATGTTTTTGTCGATGCACTCGTCCATCAATTTGTGGACTTCGTCTTCGACCCATGTTTGACAGAATGTCGCAAGGTTCTGACGCGAATTGCCATCAAGCATGAGCTCATCATGGACAACTTGGTAAGCATGATCGGGAGCATGCTCATGCTCTGGAATACGGTACTTGGGCATAACAATGGAAAGATCTTTAGACGAATACACATCGTCTAGGATTGAGCCACGAACGGTTGATTTTTTATGAAGAGGCATGGTGAATCCCTTATCTTATTGAATTAATTCCACTTATTGCTATTTTTTGTAGGGTTAATAGCAATGACGGCAGCAAAAATAAACATAGCAGGGTTTTCTATAATGTCAGGAAAAATAAGCATTTTGTTGCTTATTTCACGTTGTTTTATTTTATTTTGTGCTCGATTAGGCAAATATCAGAGACGTACACCATGTGGCACATGAATTGAGTTGTCATAAGAGGAGAATTGTGAATTTAGTACGCACTTTTTATTAGTGCTCGTTTTCTATTTCGTGGTGTAAACTTACAGCATCTACTTTCAAGGATTTATATCCCGGCGCTTGACCATCCCGTTCAAGTTCGTCCCTTACGAGGTAAAAATGACGTTACTATCCCCCCTAACAGTGCGTTTTACACCATTCAAGGTGTTGTTTATGGCGTTTGCTTTGACGATGAGTTCCTTCATTGTTAATGCAACAGAAAGCACAGAAAAGGTCGTAGAAGTGCCAGAGGTTTCTGCCGCTGAAAAGGCCATCGATAATATCAATCAAGATATCATTGATTTGTCGGAAAGCTTAAAGCAGGCCCGTGGTGATGAACGCGATGCTTTGCAATTGCAACTGTTCCAGAAAAATGAAGAACTGAGAAGCCGCCTTTCAACAGCGATCAGCAATAAATCGATTCCTCACGAGACGTTGATTGAGCTGGTAAAAACTCAAGAGATGTACTCCGAAGGCGCTGTCGCTTATCTGGATGATAAAATCATAGCGCTAAATGAAGAACTCAATAAAGCCAAAGATGAAGACAAACTGTCGCTCGTTAATCAATATCGCGAATTGCAACAATATTTAGATGTAAGCTACGAGTCGAGTTGGCAAAACCTAAAATGGTTAAAGAGCCTTGATATTCAAGACAAGGATGCTGACTCAGAATTTAAAGATAGTGTCGATAAGCGCATGCGCTTATTGTCTGCTTCGATTGAGTACTTGAACCAGCAGAGTGAGATCATTGGTTCGCAAGTCTCTTCTAGCCCAGAGTCGGAAAAAGCATCACTTCAGTTGAACCAATTGATTCTCAAGCAGCGATTGAACGTGGCGACAGAGAGTTTGCGTACTCTGATTACGATTGGTGACAACCTTGGTTTAGAAACCTCTGAATATAAACGTCAGATTTTTGAAGTAACAGGCAGCATTACTCACGACTTGCTGAACACCAAAGTAATTCTGTCTATCTTGAGCCATTGGTCGAACTCAATGGTTGATTGGTTTGCTGAGAACGCACCACAGCACATCTTCCAGTTGTTTGTGTTTGCTCTGATCCTGCTGATTGCCCGCGCACTGGCGAAGCTAACGCGTAAAGTGGTTAGCAAGACGGTGGCATCGAAGAACTTGAAGCTGTCACACTTGATGCAAGACTTCTTTATCTCGATGTCAGGCAAAGCCGTGTGGATCATCGGTATCATGGTTGGTCTATCTCAAATCGGCCTTAACCTTGCTCCAATCCTGACCGGTTTCGGTATTGCTGGTGTGATCATCGGTTTCGCATTACAAGATACGCTCTCAAACTTCGCTGCGGGTATGATGCTACTGATCTACCGTCCGTTCGATGTTGGTGACTTTGTTTACGCAGGTGGTGTAGACGGTAAGGTAAGCCACATGAGCTTGGTGAACACAACAATCCGTACTTTCGATAACCAAATCATCATCGTGCCAAACAGCAAGATTTGGGGTGACGTGATTAAGAACGTGACACATGAGCGCATTCGCCGTGTCGATATGGTTTTTGGTATCGGTTACTCAGATGACGTACTAAAAGCAGAAGAAGTATTGGCAGATATCGTGACGTCTCACCCTTCAGTACTTCGTTCTCCAGAGCCAATGATCAAGCTTCATACACTGAACACTTCTTCAGTTGACTTCATTGTTCGTCCTTGGGTTAAAACGGATGACTACTGGGATGTTTACTGGGATGTAACCCGAGAAGTGAAACTGCGCTTCGACCGTGAAGGCATTTCGATTCCATTCCCACAACAAGATGTGCATTTGCACATGGTGGAAAAGAAAGAAGCATAAATTTCTTTTACTTGAATCCAAAATCAACAAAAAGGCGCTCAATTAGAGCGCCTTTTTTATCGGTTTAGCAGTAAAGATTACAGCTCATCCAAGAACGTGATTTTTGGCTCACTGGCAAGTAAACCATCAATCTCACTCAATAGAGTCTGGAAATGCGTTGTTTTGCAGTGTTCGTCAAACGCGGCTTGGTCTGCAAACTGCTCTTGGAATAAGAATTGGCTTGGGTCATTTTTGTCTTGGAACAAGTGATAACGCACGCAGCCCGTCTCATTTCGAGTCGGCTCTAGCATCGCTTCTAATGCTTGTTTTAGTTGAGATACGCAGTCAGGTTTTGCGTGAAATGCAGCAGTTAAATGAATCATAGTTGTGTTTGCTTCTTTGTTTTTATTAAAGGGGGATAGTGGCAGTTTCTGTTAGGACAGAACTTACTATCAGAGATAGCGACCTTGACGCTGCAAGAACTCAATTTTGTAGCCGTCTGGGTCGGTAATGAAGAAAAATGTCGCTAAGTGTTTTTCCTGATGGTCAAAGACTTTGATGTCGCTCGCTTCGATATCTAGCGAGTTCAAGCGTCGATAAGTTGCCGCAATGTCTTCTACGCTTACCGCAAGGTGCCCGTAAGCCGTACCATGTGTGTATGGCTCACTTTGGTCGTGATTGTGAGTGAGTTCTAACTCGAATCCCGTTTCAGGGTTTGCTAAGTAGGTAAGAGAAAAGCCGTCGAATACGTATTGGTCTTTGATTTCTAGCTCAAGTGCGTCGCGATAAAACTTAAGAGAACGCTCCAGATCGCTTACGCGAATCATGGTATGAATCATTTTTGTCATGAGTACTCCTTAATACTGCGCCTAGACTAGTCAGTTTTAGCGCGAGTTTGGTAGTACTCAGGTACGACAATAACGTGAGTGGTTAGTTTTGCTCACTTAGTGCTTGATCTAGCGTCGCTTGTGGTTGTCGAGCGTAGGTAAGGCAGGCGCAGCGAAGCAGAGAGGCGAAGTTATTGACCTCCCCGTTGTGTTCTAACGCTTCTTGGTAAACGGTCGTGATGAACTTAGGTACGGTCATGTCTTGGGCAGAGGCAATTTCTTCTAGAATCAACCAAAAACTCGATTCCAACTTTACGCTGGTGGCATGGCCATCAATGCGGATGGAGCGGGTAACAAACTGATAGTTTTCTTGTGGTTGTTTAGCAAATATTTCGCACATAAGGTTATTCGTTTTTATAAAAGAGCCGCAATTATTGAAGGGAGGGAGTAAGCCGTCAACCGTTTCTATCACAAAAAAACGCTCCCAGAAGAGAGCGTTTGAGTATCACCACGAAAGTGGCGTGAGTGTGGTTATACGTTGACGAGTTAGTTAATTTGCTTGATGAGGTATTGACCTAGCTCAGAGTGATGCATGATCTTGGAGATAGGTAAAATCGTGCCAGCTGGCCCCCAAGCAAATACGTTTACAGGGGTGTGCGTATGTGTGCCAGCTCCCCAAACTGTATTCTGTTTCGTCCCTTGTTCGCGAGCGAGTAGGTTACCTCTATCGTTGTAAGGAAAAAACGCATCAAAATCGTTAATTGCTGGGACGTTTTCTTCACTTAAATATTTGTGGCTTGCTAAGCGATAAGGGTTTGGTTTACTTGCTAAGACGCGCTCTGCCTGTTCTGGTGTGATAGAAAAGTCACTATTTTCGTTTACGATTTCGGCCAATTTGGCTGGTGTTTGTTTTGTTTTATCAAGCTTTTGAAACTCGCTGATCATGCCGTAGTAGCTTTGTTTTTGATTATAAAGTCCATCAAGAATATCGAACTTGCCGAAGTTAAAGTTGGGAGCATAATCGCGGTTCGTAAAAGCCTCACCATTGCGCTTTTGTGGTTTGGGTAAATCAGCGGAAGAATAACTGAAGCCAAATGAACCGGTTTCATGATCGGCAGTGACTATCACCAACGTGTCTTCACGGCCTTTTGCCCATTCGTATACAGAGTTCACTGCTTCATCAAACTTAATCAGTTCGTGCAACATGGTTCCGGCGTCATTGCTGTGACCCGCCCAGTCAATTTGACCTCCTTCGACCATTAAGAAGAAGCCATCTTTATCCTTAGATAGGATATCGAGCGCTTTTACGGTCATTTCTTCTAGTGACGGTTGAGTCCGTTTCGGATCATTTTTGTTTTTGCTGTAAGCGATGCCATCATCCATGCCTGAATAGGCAAATAACCCCAGTAGCTTATCGCCGTTGGAGGTCTCAAGCATATTGCGGTTAAACGCCAAACTGTAACCTTGCTGCTGCGCTTCCGTCAGAAGGTTTCGCTCGTCTTTGCGTTTCGATTTTAGGTAAACGTCACCCTGGGTCAGCTTCTCAAGTTGTTTGTATGTGTCGCCTTTCTCGTTGGTTGATTTAGGAATCCAATGACGAAGGCCGCCAGAAAGCATCACATCCACGCCGGTCTCTAGCATATCAACTGCGATACTATTTTCGAGAGAGCGATGCGGTTGATGAGAAGCAAAAGCTGCTGGTGTAGCGTGTGTCATTCGTGTATCCGACACCAAGCCTGTTGCTTTGCCTTTCGCTTTGGCTTTTTCCAAAATGGTTTCCACGTGATTACCTTGGCTATCAATACCGATCACTTCTGATGCCGTCGGGGTGCCAGTAGCGAGCATTGTGGCCGAGCAAGCAGAATCGACGACAATCGCATCTTCAGGGTTGGTCAAGGATGAACCAATTACCCCTTCCTGTGCGAGCTTGTAAATGGCGGTCGTTTCGCCTTTGTAAATCGAGTTTGGTGCGTGATTCGCGTAAGTCTCTAACAAGCCTACTTGCTGAGGGCCCATGCCATCACCAATCATTAGGATAACGTTTTTGATTTCTGCTGATAGAGCATTGAAAGAGAGCGTGGACGCCGCTACTGCGGTCACAATTGGGGTCACTAAGTGCTTCATTGTATATTCCTTATTTATAAAAGCGTGCAAATTAAAACAAGGATTTATGACAAAATTGCTACCGTCACAAAAGGTTCATGTGTACTTCATTTCTTTTTACTAGTGCAGAAATAAGAAAGCCCACAGAAGTGGGCTTGAATTAGGTTTAGGAGTGGAAAGTCATGAGCTAAAGCTACACCGCGTAAGCAGGGCTTTGGGCCACGATTTGATTAAACTCGACTCTTGATTGCTGGGCCGCATCAGATAGCTCGAGTTTTCTCTCTTTTGCTTTCATGACATTATCCAATAGGGTCTGCAGCTCATCCTGCATCTCCTGAGGTAAGTGATGATCAGCAAAATCATTGTCGTCGCTATGCTCCAGAGCAAAAGCGCGAATTCGTTTACGTAGTTTCATGAGCTCGGCTAACGCTTCACGCTCTTCTTCTGCCGCATCTTGAGCTGCATCACGCGCACGTTCAAACTTCGCCATTGCCATGCCTTCTGTTGACCACGGATCAAATTCTGGTAGCTCTTCAATGTTGATGGTTGGTTCGATGTAATCTTCTTGATGACGAATATCCAGCGTGGTTGCACGTACCGCAGAAACCATCAGCATGATTGAGATACCCAACAAAGGTAAACCACCCACGATAGCCGCGGTCTGTAGTGTGCTTAACCCACCCATAAACATCAGAACCGTTGGAAGAAAGGATAAGGTGAATGCCCAGAACATTCGGTTCCAACGCATTGGTTCTTCCGTGACGTTGTTTTGTACAACAGACGCAAGAATGTAGGAAATCGAGTCAAAGGTCGTGGCAGTGAAAATAATGCAAAGCACAGTAAACACGGCGATGACTAACGTACTCATTGGCAGTGCATCTAACATCGAGAAGATCGCCGCGGTTGCGCCTTCTGCATTTAGGATAGCAACAACGTCTAGTTCTCCTGATAACTGTAGCGACAAGCCATAGTTACCTAGAATCATAAAGAATAAGAAACAGCCTAGAGAACCAAAGAAAATCGAGCCAGATACCATTTGTTTGATAGTACGACCACGAGAGATACGCGCCACAAACAAGCCCATGCTAGGTGCAAATACTAGCCACCATGCCCAATAGAAAATGGTCCAATCTTGTGGGAAGTGGGTGTTATCAAACGTACCGTAACCGCCGAACGGTTCCGCCCATGTTGCCATTACAAAGAAATTAGACAGCATTCGGCCAATCGAGTCTAAACCCGTTTCCAGCATGAAGATGGTAGGTCCAACCGCTAAGATGAACGCCAGTAAGCCCATCGCACCCCAGAAGTTAATGTTGCTTAAAACTTTAATGCCTTTCTCCATACCTGCGTAAGAGGAGTAAGCAAAAATGGCCGTACAGATCAGCAGTACTAACACTTGGCTATATGTGTTTTTAGGCATACCGAAAAGATAATGCAGACCTTCGCCGATCAACGGAGCGGCTAAACCTAAGCTCGTTGCGGCACCGCCAAGCAGGCCGAAGATAAACAGTACATCAACGATTTTACCGGCGGCGCCTTTACTACGTTCTTCGCCAAGCACTGGCATCAATGCACTGGATACTTTCAAAACGGGTTGTTTACGTACGTAGAAGAAGTACGCAATTGGCAGAGCAGGGATAAGGTAGATAGACCATGCGATTGGGCCCCAGTGGAAGAGGCCATAGGTCGCCGCCCAACGCACCGCTTCTTCACTGCCTGGTTCTAGTTGAAAAGGTGGTGATTGGTAGTAATACGCCCATTCGATGCAACCCCAGTAAAGAATGCTGGCACCGATGCCGCCACAGAACAGCATCGCCGCCCATGACGCAGTAGTAAATTCTGGTTTCTCGTCAGGGTCACCGAGTTTGATTTGTCCCATGTCGCTGAAGACAACGTAAATCATGAAAATAAAGGCAGCAAGGCCGAGTGCAAGGTACAAGAACCCCAATTTATCCGTCATGAAGGTTTTTGCGATCGCAATCCATTCTGCACCCTCAGTCGGGAACATAATTAATGGAAAGACAATAGAAAGTAACAGCGCGATAGCGCCAAAGAAGGTTGGTTTGTCTATGAGAGAAAATGCATTTTTCACAGTTCATCGTCCGTTAATGAATAGTTATCCATTATGGACTTGGGTAAAAACAGTGTTCAAATGAGGATGGTTGTCGTAACGGAAAAAACTCTTTTTTAACCAATAATTTAAGGCGATATTTTAAACAAGAGCGAGAATAATACCACCAACGGTCAATGCCGCAGACAAATATTGACCAGCAGAGTATGAGCCATCATCCTCTTCTTCAATCGTATCTGGGTGATCCATCCCGAGTGCGCCATGAGCGAAAGATTCGACTTTGTCACCAACGGTCTTATTTTCGGCTTCCACCTTTTTGCTCTCGTGATCTATCTGTTGTAATGCGACGAGTAAGGCTTTCCCTTCAGAGGACAGCGTGACCGTATTTTGGTCGACCTTTAATGGTGCGGCATTGGCACTTTGTTCAGCCACTTTCGCTTGGTCTCGGTTATTTTGCTGTGCTGCATTACTATAAACCGATTGACGGTTGACTGAATTGCTTCCTACTGGATTCATCTGTTACCCCTTCGAACAACGACACTCTTTCATGAGTGCAGGTATACCCAAGTGACTTCAAGATGCAGGATTCAGAGCGTTGTCATTGATTCGAGGTCAAGGAAAACAACGCAGCGTAATAGCTGGCTCTTTCCAAGTTGTTTGACGCAGAAATTGGGTCAATGACACGCTCCCGAAGGGCGAGTTGACTTGGCTTGTATACTTTGTTGTCGATTCTTGATTTGGATCCACCAAACCTTTAAATCGCCGCCGCGTCTACAAACCAAGTCATTCTCGCTGAACCTAGCATCTCGAGGTTACTTGGGTATAAAAAGCAGTTATCCCTATATCGACGGCAAAGGCTATTTCTTGAATCAATCAAATACAAAAATAGGTCTGTTTTTGCCGCTTTCTATGTATATCTAGAATAGCTAGCAAAAAGCAGACCTATTTATCTTAAGTCGTGGTCGGATTTTTCCAATTACTTACATTGAAGATCGCTGTTGCGCTTAGCTAGATGCTTGTACGCGGCCATGCGGTTTGCGTTTTGTACATAACGCACAGGTGGCGCAAGGACTTCTAATTGGTAATCCGAACCGTCTGAAGTAATGTCTGCAGTAGGGGTAATGACGACGACGTTTAAATCTGGGTTGCGATTCAAGATAGAAGCCGCTGTCCCTAAACCGCCTTCAGTATGGAATTTGCCCGCGACGTGAACCACTTGAGTACTTGGGTGTTGCTCTAGGTATTTGACGATAGACTCTGCCATGGTCTCATCCCATGTTACCTGAGCTGCGTATTGCTTTTCGGTCTGCTCTGGCTTGCCGTGGTGCATGGATGCCATGAACTTCTCTTTGTATGGGCTGTTTGCTGTGTTGACTTCGTCCGCGACAAAACTGCGCTCATCACTGTCGAGCTTCTCTAAGTAATCGATGCCTTGGCGGCCAATGCAACGCACAATATTTTTCGGCGCATTTGCGGCAATCACGGGAATATCAGCTTGCTTGGCAAACTCAACCAGCGGGCGGTAATCACTTTCGTAGTTTGGCCAAGCATTACTTTGCTTCATAAAGTATTGCTCACCAATTTCGCCGTTTAAGTATGAATCTAAGATTGCTTGCTTGTCGCGTGTGACTTGCTCCATTGAAAGAGCAAGAGGACGACTAGTAGAAGACAACTGCTTTAGCATGTCAGTCTGAAAACGGTGAATACCTGCGTGTGTGTGCCATTCGCCAATCAAAATTACATCGGCTTGTTGTAGGGCTGGGGTTAGCTGATTGACTGAGATGGCTTCACCGGAAGGGGCATGAAGCTGGTAGTCGTAGAAACTGGTTACGTCGTCAGTTACGGCGTTGGGAGCGGTCGGTGCATTTGAAGCACAGCCAGTAAGCAAGCCTGCAAAAATCAGACTTAGTGTAGAAAAGCGCATTAAAAAGCCTCCAAAAATGTCCGAATGATATTAATGGAGGCTGATAAATGAATCAATGGTAATGAGAATAATTAGCGTTACATTTTATGCTTCATTCTCAGATTGAATCGATTTCTTACGGTAAACACGCAACATAAAGTCAGCCTCACATTGGAAAAGTGTAGATGACTTTAGCTCTTCGCGAAGCTCGTCGCTGGCTTTCCATGCGAATGGTGTCATTTGCAGTAGGTCGAATGCGACGCCTTCTTTTAGGTCCATGGTGTAGTTGAGCTTTTGTTGATGCTCAAGTTCGAACCCTTCAATGTTCTCTGGTTCTTCGTTGTGCAAGCGTATCTCTTGGTAGATACGTTCACGGAACTGGTACAAGTGACGGCCTGCTGGCGTGACTGTGATAACGACACCGTTGTCTTTAATCACACGTTGTAGCTCTTCTGCTTTACACGGAGCGTAGATACGTAGAATCGCATCTAGAGATTGCTCTGCAAACGGCAAGCGATGGCTTGATGCCACGCTGAAATCGCAATTTGGGTAGCGCTTAGACGCGAAACGAATGGCGACTTTAGAAATATCCAGACCATACACCGTCGCTTCTTCATTTTGTGAATGCAGAGACTGCTGAACTTGGTCTGTGTAGTAGCCTTCGCCGCAACCAATATCCAACAATTGATGGCTTGTGCCTTCGGTGTATTTGGCACATAGGCTTGCGACTTCTTGGCGCATCGGATCGTAATGATTGCCTTCTAAAAAGCGACGACGTGCTTGCATCATCTCTTTGTTATCACCTGGATCTTTTGAGCGTTTGTGGTGCGCTGGCATCAAGTTGACGTAGCCTTCTTTTGCTAAATCAAACTGATGGTTGTTTTCACACTTAAACGTCTTTGCTGTTAGCTCAAGAGGTTGGTGACATAGAGGACATTGATAGTTCATGACGATCTCTGGACAGGAAGTAGGGCGGCAAATTCTATCAAAAAGGGATGCTGCAAGCGAAACAAAAAAGAGCCGAATTATCGGCTCTTTTATCGGTTTTATTGGAGGGTTAGTGGAAGAAATCCACTTGCTGTTTTAAGTTGTGTGCTTGGTGCTGTAGCTCGGTTGCGCTTTGCGATGTTTTAGCGCTGGTATCACGGCTTTCGCGGTTCAATTCGCTAATAGAGTGCGCGTTTGCGGCAATCTCTTGAGAAACTTGAGCTTGTTCTTCTGAGGTTGCAGCAATAGCATCGGCTTGAGAAGCAATGGACTGAACTTGTCCTGCAATAGCTTCCAGCGCGGTGCCTGCTTCTTGTGCTTTATCCAATACCTTATTCGCGTTTTGCTGGCTTTCCGTCATCATGCTTACGGCATTGCTGGTGGAGCCTTTAAGCTTCTCGATGATCTCTACGACATCTTTCACGGAGGTCTGAGTACGATGAGCAAGCGTTCGCACTTCGTCAGCCACTACAGCAAAGCCACGGCCTTGTTCACCGGCACGTGCAGCCTCAATTGCTGCGTTAAGCGCAAGTAGGTTGGTTTGCTCTGCGATCTCATCAATCATTTTCGTCACGGTTTGGATGCTTTCGCTGTCACGGTTCACTTGCTCGATAGCTGCCGCAGATTGGTCGATTTGGTCGTTTAGCTGAGCCACATCAATACAAACGCCTTCAACGACTTCGAGACCTGATTGGCTATCAGTGTTTGCAGAGCGCACATTTTCGGCAATTTGCTCAACTTGCTGAGCGACAGATTGAGCAGACGAAGCCATCTCTTCAATTGCAGTCACCACTTGCTCTACCTGTTCTTGTTGAAGATCCGATTGCATGAGGTTGCGGTTTGCATCATCCACAACGCTGGTCGAGTTACTTTCAACTTGGTCGCTAGTCGAGCGAATTTGACCAACCAACTCGTTCAGTTGTCCCGCCATATTGGCAACGCCGTTGTTCAAGTTAACGATTTCGTTTTTCGATGCTTTACCTGAAGCCGGAATATCAATACTCACTTCACCTTTTGCTAAACGGTTCATGTAGCCATTCAAAACGGTGAGTGGATTTAGCGTTCGGTTAAGAACAAGCGTAAGCACCACAAAAGTTGCCACTGCCACAATTAGAGAAATCGTCGCAATCAGTTGAAGTAAAGCTTGGCTGCCTTTGGTGACTTCATTGATGAAAGTGCCACCTAAGAGTTTCCAGTTCCAACCTGGTACTTGAGTGTAAACCAAGTACTTTTCACCCACGGTGCCTTGGTACTCAAATGGGTAGCGAATTAAGCCACTTTCTTGTTCGAAAAGTTGGTAGAAAGGCTTGTTGCCGTTGTAGTCAGACACTTCTTGAATCGGTGGATCGCTCTCTTCGTGTTTTGGGTGAAGAAGGTAGTGACCTTGGTTGTCTTTTTCGTTATCCAGAATAATGGTGTAACCAGTGTCACCCCATTTTACGCTTTGTAGCGAGCTGAATAGATCTTGGGTTGCGCGCTCAACAGGTAAACCAATGAATGAGATACCGTTGACCTTACCATTCGCGTCTTTTAAAGGTGCGTAGTAGGTGATGTAGCGCTCACCATAAAGTTTGATTTGCGCATAGTAAGGTTGGCCGTTTTTAAGCTTTTGGTAACCCGGGTGGTTAAGCCCCAATGTAGTACCAAGTGCTCTTTTACCTTGAGGATCTTTTAGTGAAGTAGCGACGCGAATGAAGTCGTTGCCCATTGGAGCAAACAGGGTCGCAACAGCGCCAGTGTCACGAGTGAAGCTATCAACTAACTTAGTGTCACCAATCAAGCTTTCGCTGTATTGGGTGATGTTTGGTACTTGGTGACCTTGAAAGTCGACGTTGTAACTCTCTACATAGACGCCCGCCAAATAGCCATTACGGAAGGTTGATTCCAAAACTTCTGCCGTGTGCAGATAAGCATTGAACTGGCCTGCAATGGTTTTCGCCATCGATTCCACTTTAGATTGATGTTCTTTCAGCGTGTTTTCTAAAAGTACGTTTGAAGCGTTTTGATAAACAAGCGCAGCAATGCTTGAAAATGCAATAAGCAGACACAGTGTGATGACCAGCTTGAGCTGAAAACCGACACTTTGATTCCGATATTTGTCTAGCATGTAGTGTCTTTCCTGATTATTGATAGATGTTATAAATGTTGTATCGGCATGCTAGCGATTTATATGACGAGTTTTTTTGATATTTATTAAGTTAATTGTCAAAAAATAAGAGCAACCAATAGCTTAGATAACAAATGACCGCTGGCTGGGTGATTTTATTGCAGAAATGGAATGACCAAATAAGGTTGAGTAAGTTGAGCCACCAATGAATTTGATACTAGTGGGCGAAAATTTCATCTATTTGGTTGAAGCAATAGTAAGGAGCAGCGACTAAAAGAAAGCTCATACCTTCGGCTTTGGTCACGTTTATCCTTGTTTTTTATAGGTATTGTTGGGGCTTTCCAAGCGTTTAATAGAAGCTGATATGACAAAGAAAATCATCCTAGACACAGATCCTGGCATCGATGATGCGATGGCCATTCTTTTTGCTGAAGCCCATCCTGATATCGACCTTATGGCCATTACAACCGTTTATGGCAATGCAACGATAGACAACGCGACGCAAAACGCCCTTTACCTAAAACAGAAGTTTGGTATGAAAGCCTTGGTTGCGAAAGGTGCGGATAAGCCTTTAGTAAAAGCACCGGTTGGAGCAACGGTTGTCGTGCACGGTGAAGCAGGTTTTGGTGATGTAAAAGCGCCGAGCGCACTGGATGTAAGTGCCATTGATACGCCTGCCTATCAGTTCATCATCGACAGCGTTAGAGCAGAACCGGGAGAAATCACCTTGGTGGCCGTGGGCCCTTTAACTAACCTTGCGCTCGCTTTGGAAGCAGATCCAGAAATCGTTAACTTGGTTAAGGAAGTGGTTGTAATGGGCGGTGCTTTTGGTGAGAACGATCATCGAGGCAATGTTACGCCATTTACGGAAGCAAACATTCATGACGACCCTCATGCCGCAGATAAGGTATTCACGGCTTCGTGGCCAGTCGTCATCATCGGTTTAGATGTTACGGAAGAGAGCTTCTTTACGGGGCAATACCTAGACCAGCTGCGTGAGGATGCGGGAGAAGTAGGGCAGTTTATTTGGGATGTGAGCCGCTACTATTTGAAGTTTTACTCCGAGAAGGTTGGAATGGATGGTTGCCATGTCCATGATCCTTCTGCAATTGCGTATGTCATTGATCCTAAGCTGTTTACTTTGCGCAGTGGTGCCGTCCGAGTGGTGACTGATGGACCTGCCGAAGGGATGACGATTCAGAAAACGGATCAACGCAAATACATGCACGATGAGTGGAGCGCTTTCTCCGCACAAAACGTTGGGGTCGGTGTGAAAAGCGATACACTACTTTCACTGTATCGAGAATCGATTATTCGTTATTCAAAGCGATAACGGAGTGGAGTTATCTGTAATAGTCGATGACTTGCACAGATATTCTCTCGTTGTCTGATTTTACAGGAAGAGTAAAAACATTCGACGTAGGATATTGATTTTGATTGTCGTAGGTCAGCCCCTCAATCTTCTTGAACGGTTTATTTTCGGAATAGAACATCTCAATGCTTACTGCCGTTTTCTGGTTCGCAGAAACTTGGAAGTGGCAGATTCCGGTGGGGCAATAGACTTGATATCGTGTTGACGACAACTGCTTGTATTCGGCGACGTTCTTTTCGGCTTGTAACGAGACCTCAGTGTTGGCACAGCCAAACAATAAGCCCGTAAGAAGCGATATTGAATAAATGCGGTATTTCATCGTTACACCATTATCTCGACTCGTTTTGGTTGGACTTAGTATGGCATGAGTGATTCTTGTGTTGTGCTTTGGAAATGTAAAAAAAGGCCGGGAGAACCGGCCTTTAAACTGTATTACTGCGCTGAAATCACAGTGATAAGTTCATGTGTCTCACCTGGCTGTAACATCTTGCCTTGCTCGATACTTGGCGCATGCACTGTCGATTCAACACACATCATGGTTTCGTAGCCGTTGTCTGCCATGTCACTCATGCCTTGTGCGCCTTGTGCCCAAGGATTCCACAATACTGCTGAGTTATGGCCTTGGTTTTCAACGCTCAACGTGCGATCTAACACTGGGTCTTTCACCAAGATTTTCGCTTCTGGCTGAGTGTAAACACGGTCGATAGTATCAGTTAGTTGAAGGACATCACCACCTTGGCAGATTTCACCTTCTTTTAAGCTGTCGATGTACTCAGGTCCCATACCTGTTGTTTGTGCTTGTTTGATATCACCAACGTTTAGATATGTGTGTAGTGCACCTGAGAATGTCCACTCTTCATCATCAATGTTGGTGACTTTCAGTGTCACCTTTAGCTCGTCGCTGATTTCAACAACAAGACGAGCATCAAACATATGTGGCCAGATGTCGTGAGTTTCTTCGGTTGGGAAGAGAGCAAGTTCGACGATCACGCCGTTGTCGTTCTCACGATGTTCAACCAATTCCCATTCTGCTGTGCGCGCAAAACCATGAGCTGGCGCTGCGATGCGGCCAAACCAAGGCCAACAAACAGGAATACCACCACGAAGTGCCGCTTTGCCATCAAAGATTGCTTTTTCGCTCATCCAGATTAGGTCTTCTTGGCCTGCTGGTGTAAACGAAACGACATGACCACCGTGTAGTGCGATACCTGCCGTTGCTTTCTCATGAATAACGCGAACGACTTTAACCTGATCAACTTCGACAATAGTGACGTTATCAGATAGCACGGTTAGAGCTGGGAGAGTTTTTAAATCCATGTGTTGCTTCCTATCGCTGGGAGGGAGAGCGTTTTAGACGCACTTCGCACATTGAGTGCAACGTCGAGTCTTCATTCTCTCAAATTCCAGATACAAAAAAGGCGACTCTAGAGCCGCCTTTTATTCAAATCTTATGTTTCAAACACAAGCTTCGCTAATTGCTTTTCAGCTAAGTAATAATTACTTAGAGATGTGAGCGATTAGGTCTAGAACTTTGTTTGAGTAACCGATTTCGTTGTCGTACCAAGATACAACTTTAACGAAGTTATCAGTTAGAGCGATACCAGCTTTAGCATCGAATACTGAAGTTTGAACTTCACCGATGAAGTCTTGAGAAACAACTTGGTCTTCAGTGTAGCCTAGAACGCCTTTTAGTTCGCCTTCAGAAGCTTCTTTCATTGCTGCACAGATAGCTTCGTAAGATGCGCCTTTCTCTAGGTTAACTGTTAGGTCAACTACAGAAACGTTAGCTGTTGGTACGCGGAAAGCCATACCAGTTAGTTTGCCGTTTAGTTCTGGAAGAACAACGCCTACAGCTTTAGCAGCACCAGTTGAAGATGGGATGATGTTCTGAGAAGCACCACGACCACCGCGCCAGTCTTTAGCAGAAGGACCGTCTACAGTTTTTTGAGTAGCTGTAGTAGCGTGAACTGTAGTCATAAGACCAGATACGATACCGAACTTGTCGTTAAGAACTTTAGCGATAGGCGCTAGACAGTTAGTAGTACAAGAAGCGTTAGAAACGATGTCTTGACCTGCGTAAGTTGAATCGTTTACGCCCATAACGAACATTGGAGTTGCGTCTTTAGAAGGACCAGTTAGAACAACTTTCTTCGCACCAGCAGTGATGTGCTTACGTGCAGTCTCGTCAGTTAGGAAAAGACCAGTTGCTTCAGCTACTACGTCAACGTCGATAGCATCCCATTTTAGATCTTCAGGGTTGCGCTCTGCAGTTACACGTACAGTTTTACCGTTAACGATTAGGTTACCGCCTTCAACTTCAACAGTACCGTTGAAACGGCCGTGAGTTGAGTCGTACTTAAGCATGTATGCCATGTAATCTACGTCGATAAGGTCGTTAATACCTACAACTTCGATGTCGTTGCGCTCTTGCGCTGCACGGAATACGAAACGACCGATACGGCCAAAACCGTTAATACCTACTTTGATAGTCATTATAGTTGCTCCACAACTTAATTTCTGATTAAAGATAACTGGTAGTAAAATTACAGAATCCAGTAAACATCTGCAACAGATAATCGGACTTAACTTGTTTAAAGTCAAAAAAAAGCGACGCTTTTTTTAACAATTCTTCGCAAATGCTCGTTTTTTAAACTTTTAACTGGTTATTCTACATCCCAGTTGGCGTAATATAACTTCCGAGATAAGTACTCGTATCAAATTAATTACACATGGTGTTCTGGTGAGAAAGTATGTGCTACAACTGTTACGAGAAGCAAGTTTTTTGCTAAAAAAGTCATTGCCAAAAATAAGAAATAAGGAACAGGAATTGGTGGAACAAAGCGGAAGAAAAGTAACGAAGTCCGATGAACAGTGGCGTGAGCAGCTCTCTGAGGAAGAGTTTCGCGTCTGTCGCGAGCAAGGAACAGAAGCTCCGTTCTCCGGTAAACTGCTTCACAACAAAGAGACAGGCGTCTATGCCTGTACGTGTTGTGATGCCCCTCTATTTGTCTCTGATAATAAGTACGACTCAGGGTGTGGCTGGCCAAGTTTTGATGCGCCAATTAATGACACCGCGGTCCGTTATTTAGAAGATCTGAGTCACGGAATGGTTCGTACAGAGATTCGATGTGGCGCTTGTGACAGTCATTTAGGTCATGTTTTTGAAGATGGGCCGCAAACAACAGGCGAACGCTATTGTGTAAACTCGGTGTCGTTAATTTTCAACAAATCTGACCAATAAGCCGGATAATGCTTGAAAGAATGTTTCATCCTTTCAATTAATAAAATAGTAATTGCCCACTCAAGATAAGCCGAGAGACAAATAAAAAACTCCCAATATGAATGGGAGTTTTTTATTTTATAAATTGCTTGGGATCATCCTTGGCGAATAATTCCCTTTCTCTATCGACTTCGAAATAGATTTAGCCAAATCGTCTAGTTGTTCATATTTCTCTGTCTTTGAAAAATTGAACATACGCTTTAATTGTTGCTCATTGGCGAGCGGAACATTAAAGCGTTTGGCTACCATCGCCCATAAATAGGCCTGCTCTTTGTTACCTAACCCTTGATTGATGCTCGCGAGCGACTTGAGGATGGCTGGATTGAGGTTGTTCTCGTTAGACATTGAAAGCGAATTATGAAGTAATGTTAACGTTTTTTGCTGGTCTCTATTGGTATAGAAGGTCGCTAAGGCATATTGCATCTCAGCATTGTTAAGTTGAGGGGATCCTTCCATTTGCAAGAATTGACGCCTCGCTTGATCGTCTCCCGTCTGAGACCATAAAAAGTATAGGGTCGCAGGATCGTCAGAACCTTTTAGTGTCGCGACGATACGTTCTAATTCGTCAATGCTATGCACTAATGCATCGAAACGTTTTCTTTTTAACGCGCTTTGATCGATAGGGGTAATTTGAGAGGCAAGCTCAAGGCATTTCCTGTACTCAGCAACCAAAGCGTATTCGGTGATCTGGTTCGCTTCTGTTGGGCTTTTGAGTAACTCAAATCGATGCCAGACTAAATTCGTTCTAGGAATCCGGCACTGTCCATCGTCCATGTTGAGTTGCTCGCAACGCAGTTTGGGATTGTTTTGGCACAATTCTTCCGTTGTTACGTTGCCTTCAAAGCAGCCTGTTAAAGTCAAAGAGGCAAGGCTTGCTAGTAGCCAGTATGTTCGTTTCATGGTTTTGCTTGTGATCCGTTACACCAATTCATTTTTGGATTCTTGACTCTGTTTACTAACCCGTTATGTTCTGTGAATAGAATGTAATAAGAAGGTACATTATGGACGCAGAACAATTATTAAATGCGATAACGCCAGAAGTCTATGATCGATTGGTTTACGCAGTAGAAACAGGAAGATGGCCTGAGGGTACAACACTTTCGAAAGAGCAGCGAGACTCATGTATGCAAGCTGTGATGTTGTATCAATCAAAACACAACACTGATGCGCAGCACATGACCGTGGCTGCTGGTGGAGAAATCAGTTTTAAATCGAAGCAAGAATTGAAGAAACAGTTCAACGAAGAAGAGCAAGATATTGTTCGAGTAAACCCGAATCACAGCTGATAGTCCTTATTCTTACTCTCCTTGCAGTAGGCAGAACAGTCAATATTGAAAAGCCCAATTTTGAATTGGGCTTTGTTGTTTAAGATACGAACAGTAGGTTTACCGAACTACAGGCTCATTTCACCACGCAGTACTTCTTGCATCTTCGTTTTGATCTCTTCATAAGACAGGTTCTGGCTTAGAAGGTAGTGCAGTTTTGCTAGCGCTGCTTCTGGCGTCATATCAAAACCACTGATTACGCCAGAATCTGCAAGTGCGCAACCAGTTGCATAGCCGCCCATGTTGACTTTACCCGCCAAACATTGCGTTAAGTTCACGACAATGACGCCACGCTCAGATGCTTCTTTTAGATGACCTAGTAACTCAGGATTTTGCGGGGCATTGCCCACACCAAATGTCAGCAAGATCATCGCATTGACTGGTTGACGAAGTGTATTGCGGATTACTTCGTGTGAAATGCCAGGGTACATGGTGATCACGCCGATAGGTTGTGGCGTGATGTTGTGTACTTTGAAGTCACCCTCTGGCTTTGTGCCTACTGAAACATTGTTGCTGATCTGGATATTGATACCTGCCTCCAACAGAGGTGGCAAGTTTGGCGATGTAAACGCGTTAAAGCCATCAGCATGAGACTTGGTGCTGCGGTTGCCGCGCATCAACTGATTGTTGAAGAACAATGTTACTTCGTTGATAGGGTAGTTTGCCGCAATATGCAGAGCATTCAGTAGGTTTGCTTGGCCGTCTGAGCGTAGTTCTGCCAGAGGAATTTGTGAGCCGGTCACGATGACAGGTTTACCTAGGTTCTCCAACATGAAAGACAATGCAGAAGCGGTGTACGCCATGGTGTCGGTACCATGCAAAATCACAAATCCATCGTATTTATCGTAGTTGTCACGGATATCGTCAGCGATTTGTTGCCAGTCAGCAGGAGTCATATCCGAAGAATCGATCAGTGGCTCGTATTCGTGGATAGTGTATTCCGGCATTTCTGGACGGTGAAACTCGGGCATGCTGGCGAGTTGTTTTTCCATAAAGCCAGCGACAGGGACGTAGCCGTGATCGGATTTTTGCATACCGATGGTGCCACCGGTGTAAGCGATGTAGATGTGTTTTCTAGTCATCGTTCTACTTTACTTTCATGTAGGGGAACAGTGGCGGGGATTATAGCGAAATGAAACCTAATAAAAAGGGGCATCTCGCACAGAGACGCCCCTTTTTTGGCTAAGCTAGGATAGCTATTGCACTTGGCAATTTAAGCAGAACGCGTATTGACCTTTTGGATCATTAAAACTTTGTAGCATGCTAGCGTCTTGTTCAAATTGCTGAGCCACTGGTTGAAGGCTCTTAGGTAAGAAGCTCGTTGCGTCAATACCGAGTGATACTTTGACTTGGTTCATGAACTCTTGAACAAATTGCTCTGTCGGTGAAAGTGGTTCTTCAACCCAGTAGATTTCGTAGTTCTCTACCTCAGCCAGTTTCGCCGCCAGTTTAACGGCATCATCGAAATCACCCATTTGATCGACTAGACCGAATGACAACGCGTCTTGACCCGTCCACACGCGGCCTTGTGCTACTTTGTCCACTTCTTCAAGTGACATATCTCGGTTTGAGCCAACCAAAGAAATAAAACGTTTGTAACCGTGCTCAATACCCAATTGGAACGCCTCAGAAGCGCCAGCAGAAAGACCCGTCGTGATGCCATCACCAGAGAATGGAGAGGTCCCCACACCATCAGTGCTAATACCAAGTTTGTTAAAGCCCTTCTCAAAGGTCGTAATTACGCTGAAGATACCGATTGAGCCTGTCAGTGTCGTCGGTTGAGCTACGATTTTGTCTGCGCTCATTGAAATCCAGTAACCACCTGAAGCCGCAAGGCTAGACATCGAAACCACAACGGGTTTACCTACTTCTTTTAAGGCTTCTACTTCATTACGAATCACTTCAGAGGCAAAAGCACTGCCGCCAGGGCTATCAACACGAAGTACAACAGCTTTCACTTTATCGTCGTTGCGAGCTTGACGAAGTAGGCTTGCGACTGTGTCACCACCGACCGTACCACGTGGTTGTTGACCATCCATAATGGCACCGCTTGCAACAACAACAGCAATGTCGTTTTCAGCAAGGTTTAGTTTAGGACGCATGGTCGCTAGGTAGTCGTAGTAACCAATCGCGTTGTAGCTGTCTTTACCATCGCTACCAAACTCTTTAGCGAACAGCTTACGCACGTCTTGGCGAGTAGCCAGTTCATCAACCAATCCCATTTTTACTGCAAGCTGAGCGATGTCGCCGTCAACCGACTTCATCTCTGCTAGCAACTCTTCCATGGTTGGATTTAACGCTTTTGCATCAATGTTACGGTTCGTTGCTACGTCATCAACAAACGCGCTCCATAGTTGTGTGATCCAACGAGTCGCTGATTCTTTTGCTGCGTCTGACATGTCATCGCGGATGAATGGTTCAATCGCGGATTTGTAAGTACCTACTCGGAATACGTGCGTTGAAACATCGAGTTTCTCTAACAAGGTTTTGTAGTACATGGAGTAAGAGCTATAACCCTTAATCAATACGCCACCATCGGGTGCTAGAAAAACTTTATCAGCGTAACTTGCAAGGTAGTATTGGCTTTGATTATAGAAATCACCCACCGCGTATACTGGTTTGCCTGATGCTTTAAACTCGTTCAGCGCTTTTGCAATGTAACGAAGCTTAGTTAGGTTAGTTTCTGGCATATCACGCAGAGCAAGTACAAGGCCCGAGACTTTAGGGTCGTCTTTTGCGTATCGGATGGTATCGACAATGTCGAATAACACGTTTTCTTTCGGAATTTCGTTACCTAAAACCGAACCAGCAATGGAATCCATTGGGTTAACGTAACGACGTTGCTCAACGATCGGCCCCGACAAGTTCATAACCAAAGCCGATTCTTTATCAATGACAGGTTGACCTTCTCCAGTGTAGGTAAAGGCAAAGTAGAAGACAGCAATCATCACTAAAAAGATCAGGTTCACTAGCGCAAGTCTGACGAAGGTGATGGCTTTCCATATCCCCTTGAATATCAGACCAATAAATTTGAAGAGTTTTTTCATCTTGTCTCCATAACGAGATAGTCTTTCCCTAATCTTACAAAGTATGGGTTCTTATCTCTAAGATCTCAAAAGATAACAATTTTTTTAGCTTATCACGCTCATTCACAATTGGCATAGTTTAACGTGAGATTGACGCGTGTTGCAAAATTGTAAACGCTTGTTTGATTTTTTGGTTTTTGCGGCGTACTGTGGTCAGACCACAACAATAAAAATGGATGTTTAGTGATGTCTGCCATGTACCCAAATTTGTTAAAGCCATTGGACTTAGGTTTTACACAGCTACGAAACCGCGTCCTGATGGGATCAATGCATACTGGTTTAGAAGAGCACAAAGAAGGTCTTCAAAAGCTGGCTGCGTTTTATGAAGAGCGTGCCAAAGGCGGTGTTGGCTTAATCGTAACTGGTGGTTTTTCTCCAAATTTACGTGGCCGATTGCATCCGTTAAGCGCTGAATTTAGTAAGCCCAAGCACGCCAAAGCACATAAGGTTGTGACGGAAGCGGTTCACAAGCACGGCAGTAAAATTGCCCTACAAATTCTCCATGCAGGGCGTTATGCGATGCATCCATTCGCGCAAAGTGCATCGGGTATGAAAGCGCCTATCGCCAAATTTGCACCAAGCGAAATGAGCGAGCGACAAATCAAAAAGACCATCGAAGCTTTTGCTAATAGTGCTGAGCTGGCTCAGCTAGCGGGCTATGATGGTGTCGAGCTAATGGGCTCTGAAGGTTATTTGATTAACCAATTCTTATGTAAACGCACCAACATGCGCTACGACGAGTGGGGCGGCAGCTACAAAAAACGTATGCGTTTCCCTATCGAAATCGTTAAAGCAGTGCGTAAAGCCGTGGGCGAAAAGTTTATTATAATCTTCCGTCTCTCGATGTTGGACTTGGTCGAGCAAGGCAGCACGTTTGAAGATGTTATTGAATTGGCAAAAGCACTTGAAGAAGCCGGTGTGACAATAATTAATACGGGTATCGGCTGGCACGAAGCGCGTATTCCTACCATTGCCACTCAAGTACCCCGCGGAGCATTTACTTGGGTGACTGAAAAGGTGAAGCCGCACGTTTCTGTTCCAATCATCACCTGTAACCGAATAAATACCCCGGATGAGGCCGAGCGAATTCTTTCTTCTGGACATGCTGACATGGTTTCTATGGCGCGTCCTTTCCTAGCTGATCCTTACTTTGTTGCTAAAGCCGAGCAAGAAAAGTCACAGCTCATCAATACGTGTATTGGTTGTAACCAAGCGTGCTTAGACAATGTATTTAAAGGCAAGCGAGCAAGTTGTTTGGTTAACCCATTAGCTTGCTACGAAACTGAAATCGTGGTCGAGGATGCGTTTAAGAAGAAAAATATTGCAGTCGTCGGCGCAGGACCTGCTGGCCTCGCTTGTGCGACAACGCTGGCAGAACGTGGCCACAAAGTAGATTTGTTTGAGAAGAACGATCGCATTGGTGGTCAGTTCCGTTTAGCCATGCAAATTCCAGGTAAAGAAGAGTTTCGTGAGACCATCCGTTACTTTGCGAACCGCATTGAAGAAACTGGCGTTAACTTACATCTAGAAACTGAGGCGAATTACGATCTGCTGACTGAATATGATGAAGTGGTCATGGCATCTGGCGTTGAGCCGCGTAAAGTGAAAATTGATGGGATAGAAAACCCAGAAAAAGTGATCGACTATCAAACGCTGATTCGTGATAAAACGCCAGTAGGTGAGAAAGTTGCCATTGTTGGCGCAGGCGGGATTGGTGTTGATGTGGCAACGATGCTTACTGAGCCCGTGGGACAAACACTTGATGATTGGCTGCATGAATGGGGAATCGACAAAGAAATGTCTCAACCGGGGGGATTGTACCCTTATCCTGACGCCGTTGCTGATAAAGAAGTGTGGGTACTTCAACGTCGTAAAGGTCGCGTTGGAAAAGGACCGGGTAAAACCACAGGTTGGATTCATAAACGTACGCTTGAAAAGCGCGGTGTTCACTTAGTCGGTGGTGTGTCATACGACAAGATTGATGATGGTGGCCTACATATTCAAGTGAGCGGCAAGGCGCAATTGTTAGAAGCTGACAAAGTGGTTATTTGTGCGGGGCAAGAGTCGGTTCGTCCGTTTGAAGACAAATGGCATGAGCTGGGCGAGAAATTACATATCATTGGTGGTGCAGACCATGCTGGGGAATTGGATGCGGTTCGCGCCATCCGCCAGGGTGTGAAACTGGCTGTCAAACTGTAAGTATCATTCTTTCTTAACTATTTTGCTGCGCCAAGTGCGCAGCTTTTTTTTGCCTACTTAACGCCTAGAAATCTAAAATTGGCTATCTAAATCCCCAGAAAACAGGTTGTTATTCGAAAGTTTGGATTATGCTAAAGTGAGCTGCGTAAAAATAATAATTCAATCAAATAAGGACTTGTTCATGGAAGCTCTCGATCTCTTGCTCAACCGTCGTTCTATCGCCAAGTTGTCTGAGCCTGCGCCAGAAGGTAAAGCGTTGGAGAATATTATTCGTGCAGGTTTGCGCGCGCCTGATCATGCAGGTTTAACCCCTTGGCGTTTTGCTATTGCTCAAGGCGATGGTTTAAAGAAACTGTCGGACATTCTTGTTAAAGCTGCTGAAGCGGAAAACAGTGAAGATGCGGTCGTTGAAAAAGTAAAAAATGCCCCGTTTCGTGCACCAATGGTCATCACGGTGATTGCGAAGGTGACGGAACATGAAAAAGTCCCTGCATTCGAGCAGTATTTGTCAGCAGGCTGCGCGGCACAAGCGATGCAAATGGCGGCGGTAGCACAAGGTTTCCAAGGTTTCTGGCGCTCAGGTAAGTGGATGTTCCACCCAGAAGTTCATCAAGCTTTTGGCCTTGAAGGCGAAGATCAAATCGTAGGATTCTTATATCTTGGCACACCAGGTTGCACCCCAATGAAAGTGCCAGAGCGTGACCTGTCTCAGTTTGTTGAGTTTCAGTAACCTAGAAAGTGACGCTATAACTGTTCATCTGTACAGTTTTCCTTGATTTGTTAGGGCTACATTAGATAATGTGGCCCTAATTATTATCATTTCCAAAACCTTATGTCTCGTCTGTTTATTGCTGAAAAACCAAGTCTAGGTCGCGCGATTGCGGCTGCACTACCAAACCCTCAAAAGAAAGACCAAGGCTTTATTCGCTGTGGTAATGGTGACGTAGTCACTTGGTGTATCGGTCACTTGTTAGAGCAAGTCGAACCTGATGCCTACGACGAACGTTATAAAAAGTGGAATATGGCTGACTTGCCAATTATTCCCCAGCAATGGCAACTAAGACCGAGAAAAACGGCCAGCAAACAACTGACGGTGATTCGTAAACTTCTCAAAGACGCTACAGAAGTTATTCACGCAGGAGACCCTGATCGTGAAGGTCAATTGCTGGTGGACGAAGTGCTGGACTACTGCAAGCTCTCCAAAAACAAGAAAGAGGCAACGCAACGTCTTCTTATCTCAGATTTGAACTTACCGGCGGTTAAGCGGGCTTTGAGTTCGATGCGTAGTAACCGCGACTTCATTCCTCTTTCTGTATCCGCCCTTGCACGTTCCCGAGCCGATTGGCTTTATGGGATGAACATGTCTCGCGCTTATACGCTACTCGGACAAAAGGCGGGGTATCAAGGTGTATTGTCGGTGGGACGAGTACAAACTCCGGTACTTGGGTTAGTGGTACGCCGTGATGAAGAAATCGAAAACTTTGTGCCGAAAGATTACTTTACTCTTCATGCGTTGATTCCGTATCAAGATCAAAATGGCTCTTTTGACATTCGAGCAAGGTGGAAGCCGAGCGAGGCGTGCAAGCCTTGGCAAGATGAAGAAGGGCGCGTTCTCAGCAGAAAGCTGGTTGAAAACGTGGCGAACCGAATTGCTGATCAACCTGCAAAGGTCGTTGAATCAGAGCAAAAGCAAACCAAACAATCTGCACCGCTTCCTTATTCATTATCAGCTTTGCAAATTGATGCCGCCAAGCGTTACGGTATGAGTGCACAACAAGTCTTAGATACCTGTCAGGCGTTGTATGAAAAGCATAAGTTGATTACTTATCCTCGTTCAGATTGTCGTTACTTACCGATGGAACATTATTCGCAAGCGGGTTCTGTCACTTCGGCTATTGCTAACAATGCCAAAGAGCTACAAAGCGCGGTGCAAGGTGCGGATTTATCGATTAAGTCTAAAGCGTGGAACGACAAAAAAGTGGATGCTCACCATGCAATTATTCCAACGCCAAAACAAGCAAATGTGAATGCACTATCAGGTAGTGAGATGAAGGTGTATCAGCTCATTGCCCGTCAATATTTAATGCAGTTCTATCCAGCTGCAGTTTATGCGGAAGCGAAGCTCGTCTTTGATATTGCTGGTGGTACGTTTATCGCTAAAGGTCGCCAGCTGGTTTCTCCGGGCTGGAAAGCGTTGATGGGGAAAACAGACAAAGAAGATGAGGGTATTGATGCTGTGCCACCTTTAACAGAAGGCTCCGCACTGACATGCCGCGAAGGGGAAATTAGAGATCGCAAGACAGAGCCGCCAAAGCATTTTACCGAAGCGACGTTATTACAAGCAATGACGGGTATTGCTCGTTATGTTGCCGATAAAGAATTGAAAAAGATTTTGCGAGATACCGATGGTCTTGGTACGGAAGCGACTCGAGCAGGCATCTTAGATACCTTATTCAAACGGCAGTTATTGACTCGTCAAGGAAAATCGATTTTGAGCTCGCCAGCAGGACGTGGTTTGATTCACGCTTTGCCAATGGATTCGACGTATCCTGACATGACCGCTAATTGGGAACATCAACTCCAAGGTATGGCAGAAAGAAATCAAGCTTACTTGCCGTTTATGCAAGCGCTAGAGCAGCGTATTGATGGTTTGATGGGGGAAGTAAAGTCTGGGCCTATTCCTGATTCGCTACGCCACCTTCCTAAAGTAGAGCGACCAGCATTCAAGCGTAAAAAGCGCAATTACAATAAAACAGGTTCATCAAAAACGACGACCACCAAACGTAAATCCTCCAAGTAATTCATGCCTTCCGGCGACTAAGCGGCACCAGCTAGTGCCGCTTTTGATATCAATATGATGACTAGTCGAACAAGTTATCGTTCTTGTCGATTGCGCCTCTGACGTCATCTTGCGTTAATACGCGTTTACCTAAATCCTGCTTTACTTGTTTACCCAAGTCGATCAATGCATCTCGATTTGCTTGAGTTTGACGCTTGCCTGCACTTCTTAAGCAGTAATTGAGCTCATGATCTTCACTAAAATTCACCAGATCTTTATCTGCGGCCATTGTTACTCTCCTTAGTGGGGTTAATACCTCACTAAGTCTGGATAGGAAACGGTGAAATTCAAGTTAAGTAATGAGATTGGAGAAGTGGAGAATGGGCGACGAAACAGGGAACCTTTCGTCGCCTAACGTTAACTTATTGATACTTGACTATTACCAAGGAAGTTCGGTGCCATCATAGTTAATAAACTGCCCCGAATTTTCTTGCGTGCTTTGCTCAATCACTTTTGCTAAACCATCAGCAGATGTTTGGGTGTCGATAAGCGCATTGGGTCCACCCATCTCAGTACGAACCCAGCCCGGATGGAGTGCCAAGACAGTGAAGCCCTCATCGGTTAGGTCATTACTCAAACTTTTAACAACAGAGTTGAGTGCCGCTTTGGAAGAGCGATAGATGTAACCACCACCAGAGGTGTTTTCCGTCATGCTGCCGACTTTAGAGGAGATACACGCAATTTTCTTCGCTTTGCCTTGTTGTAGCAGCGGATAAAAGCTTTCCACTAACTTCAATGGAGCGATGGTATTTATCTCGAAGACTTGTCGCCACTCTTCGATGTCGGTGTTACTAAAACCATAGCCTTTAGGCCCGTAGTAACCTGCATTGTTGATCAGCAGATCGATTGCTGGGAGTTCGCTTGCGAGTTGGGCAACTCGTTGGTAATCCGTCACGTCCAATTCATGTAGCACCAAGGTATTATAATGCGATGCTAATGCGTGTAGTTCTTTACTGTCTGTGAGGTTACGGCTTGTCGCGTGAACTTGATCGCCTTGTTGCAAATAGAGCTCGGTTAAACTCAAACCGATACCGCGATTCGCACCAGTAATAAAGACTGTCTGACTCATGAGTACACCTATCTGTCTGATTCAATAAGGTTAAGTGGAAACAGAACCATTGTGTTAGCTAAGGGCGATAAAATCAACTAACCACCATGCACCTAACATCATCGACATGAACAGAGAAATCGCGCAGAAAGAACCAAAGAAAGCGCCGAGTATCGTATATAAGGTTTTATTCATAACAGGTAGAAATTTAATTGATATTGAAAATCATTATCAATTAAATTTCTTTTTAATCAACTCTGGGAGTTGGTACTATTTCACAACGTTTTATGAAAAGAATGTCCCATGCTGCCACTGATTTATCACCCTATTTACTCGCAACTCGATCTACCAGATGGTCACCGTTATCCGATCATGAAATATCGCTACCTTTATCAAGCTGTGATGGAAAAACTCGCGAGTGAGGGTTGGGGAGGGCAAATTGAATTCTTCCAACCAAGCCCTCTAAGTACGGATGATATTAAACAGGTGCATGATGGGGAGTATGTCGACTTGTTGGTGACGGGAGCTATGCCTGCGGCCAAAATGCGTCGAATTGGGTTTCCTTGGAGCGAGGTCCTGATAACACGGACACTGACATCCACCGCCGGAACAGTGCTGACCGCAGAAAAGGCATTAGAGCATGGTGTCGCGATTCACCTAAGCGGTGGCTATCATCATGCGCACAAAAACTTTGGCAGTGGTTTTTGTCTATTCAACGATCTGGCGATTGCTGCTAAGCACATGCTTGATCATGAACACGTCGATAAAGTGATGATCATCGATAGTGATGTCCACCATGGCGATGGCACGGCAACGATTTGTGAAAGTGAACCCGACATTGTCACCTTGTCTTTCCACTGCGATAAAAATTTCCCAGCGAGAAAGCCAGACTCTGACCTTGATGTTCCATTAAGTCGTGGAACCAGTGATGAAGCTTTTTTGATGACGTTTAAAGAAGTGGTCGAAATGGCAATTAATCTGCATCGCCCTGACATGGTGATTTACGATGCTGGGGTGGATATTCATGTCGACGACGAATTGGGGTATTTCAACGTGTCGATGGAAGGCATATTCGAACGTGACCGCTTTTTAATGCAGTTAATGAAAGATAGAGGGATTCCTGTTGCGGCTGTCGTCGGTGGTGGTTATCGAAGTGAACACGCGGATTTGGTGCCTATTCATATGCAGTTGTTGAATGCCGCTGAATTCGTTTTTAAAGACTGAATCTAGAATGTTGAAATTGAGGTAGCGGACTCAGTTCTCGAATGAACATTTAAGGCTGGGAATCCTTTCCCAATTTTATTTTCCTAGCCTTTGACGTTGTCTAAAACAACAAATGGATGGATTTAGCTAATGCAGAAAGAAGATGCTCCTGCCTTATGCCGAGGCGAATATTAGGGGGCTTCGCGGCATTTAGATAGTTATAAACACCTTACAATTCGTCTGATAAAAAATGTAATCAGCAACTAACCTGTTGATTGGCAAGCCCGCATCTTTGAATGTGGGCTTTTTTAGTGATAATGAACCATTGTCGATTAAATTCACTGAGAGAGTAGTTTCTATCACTTTGAGTGGCTTTATTTGAGCGGAATTGACCATTTAATTATTTTTTCGGTGAATTTGAATTCATAATTAATATGTATTTTATAAATAATTGATGTTTAGTTTGCTTATGGCAGTCAAGTTTATCAATTTATGAATGAGATAGGATAACGCCTTTAAATTCATAAAATTAAATAAACTATTCGGACTGTATATGAACCATCAACGCATTTCCAATACCATATCTTTTAAAGGGCGAGGGGGAGAGTTTTTTGGCATCTGGATTGTCAATGTTCTACTTTCTATCGTTACGCTTGGAATTTACTCTGCTTGGGCCAAAGTAAGAACAAAGCGCTACTTCTACGGTAACACGTACATCGACGGTGATAACTTTGAGTATCATGCTGAGCCAATGCAAATTTTAAAGGGGCGTTTAGTCGCGCTGGCGATTGTATTGGTATGGGGTATCGCAAACTCGTTCATTCCCCAACTGGCGCTTGTGCTCTTACTTCTGTTTTATGTCGCTCTGCCATGGTTGTTATGGAGCAACGCACGATTTGATTCTGCAATGACGAGTTACCGCAATGTTCACTTCTCTTTTAATTCGTCACTGAAAGATGCATACATGACCATACTTGGCCGAGGCTTTGGTGCAGCGCTGGCTGTCATGGTTTTCATTGGTATCTGTGTGGCGGTTGCGAGCGTTTCGCAAGCTGCGTCGGTTATTTTAGGGCTTTGCTCAGTTGTCGTTATGGCTGCACTTTATGGTTGGGTTGTGGTTGGCGTTCAACGTTACTTTGTTAATGGCTACCGCTATGGTGATTGGCAGTTTAGTGGCGAACTTGAAACCAGTTTCTTTGTAAAAACCTACCTGAAAGCCGTAGCAATCGGCCTTAGCACAGCTGTCGCGATTGCGATTGTAGCGGTCATTGTGATGGTTGGGAGCTCAGGGCTAATGGAAGCAGCAACGGGCGACTTGGCTTCACTGAATAAATCTAGCCCTGTCATTACAATGGTTGTCATGTACCTTGGTATGATTGGCTTAACCATCGGCTTGACGGCATACACAGCAACAAGAACTCGTAACTACTTGTTCTCCCAAATGAAGCTAGAAAAAGAAGGGCAAGAAGAAAACAACTTTACGTTTAAGTCTACCTATACAGTTGATGGCTACATGTGGCTGATTATCTCAAACTTCCTATTACAAGTTGTGACCTTGAGTATTGCGAGACCATGGGTAATGGTTCGTACTTCTCGCTATGTTGCTGACAAGACGGTCGTCGTTGGAGACATGAGCCAACTGAAAGCAGCAGACCAAGATTCAAAAGTGAAATCAGCGATTTCTGATGAAGTTGCACAAGCCTTCGATCTCGGTGTTGGAATCGGTTAATGCAGTTTGAAGGAACCGCGTTTCCACCCAAAAGCTCTGAGCGACATCAAGCCAAATTGGATGTCGCTCAGGCCAACTCGTTGAGTTTGGTTGTTGCTGACAATATTTTCAGCTGTGACCAGCAGCACGCGGACATTACTGCTCCAGTCGGCAATTTACCCGTCAGATTTAAGCTGCCCAATGGTTGGGTTTTCGTTACCGAACGGACTGAAGAAGTGTCTCGGTGGCTACAGGCAAATAAAAGATCGAGCTTCATTGATAAAATAGAATCAAACTGGCTTGCTTGGGTCGTGTCTGCGATGGCATGTATTGCCGTTGTGCTCGGGGGATATTATTACGCGTTACCTTGGGTGAGCGACAAAGTCGCATACGCTATTCCTGACAGTGTCTCAGTTGTACTTGGCGAAAAGGTACTTCAAAGCTTGGATTCCCGTTGGGAACCGAGCGAGCTGAGTAAAGCCGAACAAGAAGCCATTCGAAGCAGGGTAGAGCAGCACTTAACACAGTTAGAGGCGTTGCCTTACCAAGTAGAGATTGTTTTCCGATCCTCTGAGCTAGGAGCGAATGCGTTTGCCTTACCTGGTAGAAAGATTGTGCTGCTCGATGAATTAGTCGCGCTGTCTAAAAATCAGCAACAGTTGGACAGTATTATTCTTCACGAGCTTGGTCATATTCATCATCGCCACATGCTAAAGAGGTTGGTGTATTCGAGTGTCCTTTCTGTTGGTGTCGCTCTTTTAACCGGCGAAAGCTCTGGCATCGTGGACAATCTTGCCGGCGCAAGTGTGTTTGTCTTGTCCAGTGGTTACTCCAGAGAAGCCGAAATACAAGCCGATGCATTCGCAAGAGAGGCGATGCTCAAGGTTTATGGCGACACGAAGCCGATGGCTGAAATGTTTGAGTTGTTCCGTAACCAAGGTTATGAAGAGTTGCCTGAGTGGTTGAGTACTCATCCAGATCTCGATAAAAGGATTGAGGCAGCGAAAGGAAACTAACTCTTTCATACCAATACTTAACGATGAAAGCTCACTAAATATTAGTGGGCTTTTTTTCTTGCGTATTGAAAAGTACTTCGAGGATTAGACAGTCTTTTTCTGGATGTGGCTGAGTGCGGGGACGCCTAGTTCGGGGTTGCGTTCAACTAGGGATTTAGAAATCCCGTAATTTCCCAAGCGCTAAAACGACGAAAGCTCGTTGATTTCTCAACGAGCTTTCTGAATGTGGCGGAGAGATAGGGATTTGAACCCTAGATACGCTATTAACGTATGCCGGTTTTCAAGACCGGTGCTTTCAACCACTCAGCCATCTCTCCGTTGTTGAGGCGCATAATATAAGGCTTTGAAAACCTTGTAAACCCCAAAATGAACTGTTTGGATGTTTACTGTTCAATTTTGTGTTGTTTGCGGATAAAAGAGTCAAAAAAGCTCTCCGAGTGGAGAGCTTTTTTCAATTAATTGCTTTTCGAATAGAAGCGCTGCAGTTCTGTTAGTCCTTGCATCAGGACAGGCAGTTTAGGCGTTGTTTCTCTTAAGCGTTTGTAGTTGTCATCATACAGCTTGTAGTTACCAAATTTATCGATAACTGTCGTTTGGGAGCTGGTGATCAGCGCGATTTCACGAGTGTCGCCCGCTAAAATCCAGCGGCGACGACTTTCGTCAAATAGGTTACGACCACTGCTGTAATCATAAGGGTTCGATGAGACGCCTAACATGTCTTGTAACAGCGTCACCGACAAGTCCAGATGGCTTGTACTGTGCGTAAATTCACCTGGCAGCATTCCTGGCCAATGAATAACCATAGGGACCTGAAGCTGGTAGCGGCTGTAATTGCTGTTCGCTCCCCAACTGTTGGTATTGGTCTCATTAAACTCGCTACCGTGATTAGAGGTGATGACCACTATCGTATTGGTAAGTAATTGTTTTTCATCGAGATCAGAAATGATTTCAGCAACTGTCTTATCGGCAGATTTTACCGCTTTCTCATATGCTTTCTTGAATCGCTCGCTGGCTGGCATTTTTTCATTTGCCGCTTCTGGTTCAGATTCAAAGTTATCGACAGTGGTGACTTCGATGTAGCTAAACCAAGGTTGGCTTGCTTGTTCGGTTAGCCATGTATTCCATGCCGAAATGGATTGTTTGTCGGTGTGTGCTTGCGTACCGTCTAACGTGTTAGCAAGATTAACTCCACGGAAGATTACTTCTGAGTAAAGGTCATCTTCAAAACCATTTCCGCTGAACAAACCAAAGCTATAGCCTTGATCTTTTAATACATCCAAAAGAACCGGTGCAGAGCCTTGTGCTTTGATGCTACTTGCGTAGCTACTTGGTAAGCCATAAAACAGACCGAATGCACCGTACGTGTCATTGCTAGAACTGTAGTGGTTTACAAAGTTTTGGTTGTCTTGTGCAAACTGGTACATGTTTGGCATTTCGTCTTGGTTTAGTGCATCTGCACGTAAGTTGTTCACACTGATCATCAGTACGTTCAATTTGTTACCACGACGATTAAATTCGAGTTTTTCGAGCGGGTAGCTCACCAGGTCAATATTACCTTGGTTTTCCGCTAAGCGTTTTAGGTATTCTTCACGGTCTAGTAGGCCATGTTTTTCCATAAAGCTCTTCGCGGTCATTGGGTAAGACAACGGGAAATTAGAGCGCTGGCTAGTAATCGGGTTATAGAAATAGGCATCAGCCCAAATATAAACCAGATGGCTAGTGATAAAGCTCAAGAAGAACACTGCGGCCAAAGGGCGGCCAACGTGTTTATGGGAAAGTTTGCGTTGTTTACGCCAAACCCATTCTGATAAGCCTAACTGAACCAGGAAGATAAGTGGCATAACCACAAAAAGGTGCTGCAAGTCAGAGCTGATAGCACTTTTATCTTCGCTAAACAACAACTCCCAAACCACGGGGTTTAAGTGCAAGTTGATGGATTGGTAAGCTTGGGTATCGATCAGTAAGACCGTTTGACCGACGGTTGCGAATATCACTGCCACCAAACGGAAAAGCTTCCTAGATGGCAGGACAAACGTCAGCGGGAATAGAACCAACAAGTAGAGCGCGAAAACAAGAAAGCCAAAATGGCCAACCCAGGATACCGCCAGATAGAATTGCCCCATTAGGGTCTCTGGCCAAGGCGACTGAACGATATAGCGCGTACCTATCAACATCGATGCAACGATGTTGAAGAATGCAAACCAGTGACCCCAACCAACCAGTCGAGATACACGTTCGCCGTATGAGTTTCCGCTGTCTACCATGTACTTGTTCTATTATCCGTTATTAGTGTGATTTTGGCACTTCAAGAGAAGATACGAGCGCCTGAGCAAATTTTTCAGCAATAACTTTGCGTTGTGAAGCAGCAACTTGTTGATTTAAGACATTGGTTGCGATATTTCCGGCAATCATTAGCGTCAACTCAGGAGAAGCGGCGTGTTTTTCTAGTACAGCGCCCACTTCAGCAAGAATTTTCTCTACTTGTTCGTCAGTATATTTAGATGTAATCGGCATAAAGACTCTAATAATGATAGTAAAAGCGGCTTATGATAACCTACAATGCCCAACAACTTAAACCTTGTAGCAAGATAAAATCACTATGAGCCTTCATCTTTCAAACGTTATTCTGCATCAATTATGCAAAAACGATCAGGACGAACTGGTTGTTAAACTTCGCCCGGCATCGTTAGAGAACGATACCGCTACAGAAAACCTTGTCGCGGAACTGCATCGCGTATTCCATTCTAAAGCAGGTAAAGGTTTTGGCTCTTTCCAGTCAGACAGCGAATTTCAATTTTGGCTTCAAGAAATGCGCAAAGGAGAGCGAGATTTTTACGACTTCTCACAAATTAGTGCAAATCGCTTGAAAGAAGAGTTGATTAAGTACCCATTTGCAGACGAAGGCATTTTAGTGTTTGCGGAATACCAAAGTTTAGCAACGGATTACTTGTTTATCGGCATTTTGCCTATGAACCAGAGCCTAAAGGTAACTGAAGGCTTGGATATTGATGCAACAGATTATCTAGACATCACTAAAATGGATATTGCTGCGCGCATTGACCTATCAAGCTACGATACTGACCGTGAATCAAATCGTTACCTTTCTTACATCAAAGGACGTGTTGGCCGTAAAGTGGCAGACTTCTTCTTAGATTTCTTACAAGCCGATGTTGGCTTAGATACCAAACAGCAAAACCAAGTGTTGATGCAGGCAGTTGAAGACTTTTGTGCAGACTCGAAGCTTGAGAAGCAAGAAGCGAATGAGTACAAAAAGCAAGTTTACAACTACTGTAACGAGCAAATTAAAACTGGTGATGAAGTTCAAATTTCTGAGCTATCTGGTGAATTACCGCCTAGCCAAGATGGCACCAGTTTCATGGACTTTACTAAAGAACAAGGTTACGAGTTGGAAGAGTCTTTCCCAGGTGATCGCTCAACCGTACGCAAATTGACGAAATACGTAGGAGCAGGTGGCGGTTTGAACATTAGCTTTGACAGCCTGTTGCTTGGCGAGCGTATTTTCTACGATCCGGAGACGGATACGCTGACCATTAAAGGGACGCCTCCGAATCTGAAAGATCAGTTGAGTCGCAACTAATTCAAGAAAGAGAGAGCCATGTGCTCTCTTTTTTTATGTGAAGTGTGCACAGTTTGAGCATGAATCATGGTATATGCTTGTTATTAATAGAAATAGTCGAGGAATGAGTGTTGCAGCAATTAAAAGAGGGAATAAGACGAGTCGTCTGGATTTTATTTGTTGTGTGGTGTGCGTTTGCCGTAGGTATATGGCTTCAGGCGCAACAGACCATGAGAACGATGTCTACCGTGGACGAACTTGGTAGCAAAGTAGATGAAGTAAGAAATATTTTTCATTTCGAACTTCCATATCGTGCTCAACATGTCGATCAAGTTTCTCTTAAGCTCCAATTGGTTTATGCGGTTCGCTTACAACTCGAAAGTGAACAGGGCGAAGGACTGGGTGCTCCAGACTTAACCCAACTTCTTTATTCGACAGACCGTTTTTTAGAGGGTGCGAAGAGCTTTATTGGTAGTGATAGTGAACTCGTCGCGCTCGCAGACCAATTACGCAACAGTCGAGAGTCGGCAAGCAACTCTCAATCACTACAGACGATGTACTTTCGGCTCGGTGCATTAGTGCTAGAAGCGATGTTTAGTGACTCTGCGACGAGTGCAGACACTTATCAAGAATTAGATTTGTTGTTTACAGAATCGAAAACTTTAGCGCTTGAAGAACAGTCCTCTTTCCAACGTCGCCTTGCTCAAACATCCAGCGTGCTTGCTGCTCACGCAAAAGGCAGTCATCTTTCGAGCCAATTGCTCAACCCTGAATTCCCGAACCAGCTGGCTGCGATTAGTGCTTCGCTAGAACAAAAGCTGTTGGTTTACCTCTTGCTGTTGATAATGGTAAGTGCTTCCTTACTTGTATGTGTTTGTTGGGCTTTGTCTTCTAAAGAGTCAGTTCTAACCGAAGGAAATCAATCCGATTCAGAAAACATAAATTCGCCAATACAACGACTCTCTCACCAACTTGATAGGGTTGAGCGGGGGAGTGAGCAGACGGAGCTTGAACCAGCAAATTCAACTGAGGTGACGAACGGGCCTGAGAGAAGCGATTCCGGGTCCTACCAACAGTTGTTAAATGAAAGTCCCGAACTTTACATTGATATAGAAAGAATGCTTGATTCTTTGTCCGACGATGAAGAGTCCGTGCGCATGCTGTTAGACGTGTTTATTCAAGATCATACTGATGACGGCAGTAAGCTAAGAAGGTTGTTACTGGAAGATAAAGAACATGCTCAGCGAGTTGCGCACAGCTTGAAAGGGGTATCGGGCAGTATAGGTGCAATGCCTCTACACTATATCTCTGGAGATATCGAATCTTTAATTAAACAAGGCGAGCAAATCTCAGACGATAAATTGATTCAGTTAGAAGGTACGTTAAAGAAAACGACACTTTTTGCTGAAAGAGTTCTCAATAGTGAAAACATTCGAGAAGTGCTAACGGATTGATATTCCTCTGACTTAAAATAGAAAAGATTAAGGTATTTAAGGGACGCTCGCGAACCTGATGCCTTGGTTCGTTCTGTTCCTGTTCTACACATTTTGACCATAGGTAATTTCATGTCCATCCGTCGACTGTCCTCATTGATGGTGGCTTGTTTGGTTTTAAGTCTTTCAGGGTGTTCTCTGTTAGAGGTGAAAATCGACAGCCAAACTGTACCGCTCACCAAACAAGAGCTGAACATGCGTATTATGACGCGTGAATATGCTCAGCAATTTTTTGCTCAAGTCGAGCAAGCCGCCGATGTGCTCCAAAAAAACTATGAGCCGAGCGATAAAGTAAACCAATCCTATATTCTGCTTTGGAAAATCAATGCGGAAGAGGGGCTTCAAGCTGCCGCTTACCAAGTTTCACCAATGGCTGCGCTCATAGATACGTGGGTGTTCACTCACCAGATGAACCAGTTTTACAGCGAAGGGACGGGCAAAGATTTGTTTGCGACGGGTGAAGCTAAACAAGTCTCTGCACATCTAGCCAAAGAAGTCGATAAACTCGCTCAGTCTCTTTTGAAAAAAGACGTTTATGAAAACACCAAAGTGTTTGTCGCTGACTTTGTAGAGAAATACCCATTCGCGGATCTAAGCATGATTCGTACACCCGCTTACCGTGCTTGGCTTGAGGCTAACCAAATCAGTGAAGAAGAAGCTGTCACAACATTGGGCACGATGCCAGAAGCCATCGGTGATGTTTCTGACCGCTTAAGTTTGGTGTCTGAGCAAACGCCTAAGATCATGACGTGGAAAGCGCAACTATTGGCGTTAAATAGTTCCGCAAGTATTGAGCAAGTAAACGCAGCACTAAATAGTTTGAAGGTGACTTCTGAGTCGTTAAAGGACTTTATCGATAATAACCCTGAGTACATGCGTAACTTAGCCGAGCAAATGGCGGTACAGTTACAGCCTTTGGTTGAAGACATTGACCAGAAAACGGAAGAGCGTTTGTCTCAGTTGAGTGAAGAGCGTCAAGCTCTGGAATTGATGGTGGCAAGAGAGCGCCAAGAAATCGCACAAATTATTACGAATGAGCGTGAGAAGTTTGCACAAGACCTAGACCATGTTTCACAAGAAGTTGTGAATCTAGCGATGGACAAATTGATTCAATTGGTTAAGAGCACAATTATTTACTTCATTCTATTTATTTTGGTTATCTTCTTTGCTCCGTTGGTACTGGGTTATGCATTAGGTAAGCGTTCAGCAGTAAGAGCAAGGTCTAAATCAGCTTGATTACCTGTGCGTAAATACTAAATGACAAACATAAAAAAGGACCGATGATTCGGTCCTTTTTTATTTACGGAAAGTTTCTATCTATGGAAAGCTGATTTAAGCCGTTTGCTGCTTGAGTTCAGCTTCTGTTTGTTCTTCTGTTGCTGGAGCCGTCGGCCCGCATTTATCAACAAACCAGCCCATGTAAGAAGTAAAGATGGTAACGATAATGCATACGAAGCTCAGCCACATGAACGGTGCGTATGATAATGTTGCCACACCCAAGATGCTTGCCATATAGATTCCGTTGTCACTCCACGGCACCATACCTGATGTCAGTGTGCCACCGAACTCTGCGTTACGAGATAAGTTTTTGCGTTTGTAGCCAAGGCGGTCGTAGTTCTTCGCACAGATCTTAGGCGTAAGAATCAGTGATACGTACATCGCAGAGCCAAATACGTTACCCATGAAGGCCGTACCAATCGTGCTCGTCGCAAGTGAACCCGCGCTCTGAACACGTCGTTCGAACAGCTTTGCAATAGTCTCAAGCACACCTACTTTGTCGAGCAGGCCACCGAAACCAAGACCAAACACGATTACTGCTACAGAGCCCAACATAGAAGACATGCCGCCACGGTTGAGAATCGAATCAATGAAGTCGACTCCTGAAGAAATCGCAAATGGTGCCCAAGCCGTGTTAAACGCCGTCAGGAAGTCCACATCCTGAATCATCACTGCCCAAATAATACCTAACAGAGAGCCAAAGCTAATTACAGGGAAAGAAGGCATACGCATCGCAAGTAGAGCCAATACGATGACCACTGGAACAAAGGAATAAGGCGTGATGAAAAATTGTTGCTCCATTGCCTGAATAACAGAATCCACTTGGCTCATGTCCACTTTGCCAGCGAAGTGAAAGCCAAATGCGGTAAACATGATACCAGTGATAATGTAGCTGATCAGCGCGATAGGTAGCATACCCTTGATGTGCTCAACGACTTCTACATTCGACATAGAAGAAGCAAGGATCACAGAGTCTGAAAGTGGAGACATTTTGTCACCAAAGTAACAACCCGATAGCACCGCGCCTGCGGTGATTGGGGCTGGAACTCCAAGACCTTGACCAATACCCATCATGGCAATACCGGCTGTACCCGCAGCACCCCAAGAAGTTCCCGTTGCTAGCGCAGTCAAAGAACAGATGATCATGGTAGCAAGCAAGAAGATAGAAGGGTGGATTGCTTTCAAACCGTAATAGATGATGGTCGGAACAATACCACCTGAGATCCAAGTACCGACTAAGGCTCCTACAGCAAGAAGAATTAGCACGGCACCTAGGCCATTAGAAATGCCATTTAATGCGGCTTTTTCTAGGTCTTTGTATTGATGGCCGAGCCTTAAACCCAACAGTATGATAATGAACCAACCAATGTACAGCGCTAGCTGAATAGGAAGGTCTAATTTGGCAGTAAATGAAAATGCCAAAAGTAGAAACAAACCTAGTGAGATAAATACCTGTATCAGACTAGGTAAGCGTGTTGTAACTTGCTTCATATGTGCCTCTGTCGTTCTTGGAGCAATAGAGGAAGGCCGCTCCCTGTTTTAATCGGCGCCTAACATACATTAACAAAAATTATATTTCGAACATTTGGTGCTTTATCTTGATGTTCGTCGGTAAAAACGTTTGCTTGTGAAATTAATCACCATTAATTATTAATATTAACGGTTTGAAATGTTTTGTGATGTAAAAATTATGTGCTTCAAATGTTGTTTTCTCATTGAGTGGTAGGACCATCGGTGTTGATTTCACACTTTTCTTTCGTCATTTATCCAGTTGAGCGTAAAGAAAAAGGAAGAAAATGGACTTGATTATAAAATTTCGCCGCAAACGTTAAAAAAGTTGCGTTTATTTGCAAATTAGGGCTTGAGATTTTGTGTCGAAAATTGAACTATGGAGAAAGTTTCAGAAATATACATGGAGAGTTAATGCGATGAGAGTAGGTTTAGTTGGTTGGCGTGGCATGGTTGGTTCAGTCCTTATGCAGCGCATGGTCGAAGAGAAAGACTTCGATTTGATCGAGCCAGTTTTCTACAGTACGTCTCAAATAGGTATTCCTGCACCAAACCTAGGTAAAGATGCTGGTCTACTTCAAGATGCGTTCGATATTGAAAGTTTAAAACAGCTTGATGCGGTCGTTACGTGTCAAGGTGGTAGTTACACTGAAAAAGTTTACCCAGCACTACGCCAAGCGGGTTGGAAAGGTTACTGGATTGATGCTGCTTCTACGTTACGTATGGCACAAGATTCTATTATTACCCTAGACCCAGTAAACCTTGCGCAAATTCAGCAAGGTATTCATGGTGGCACTAATACATTTGTTGGTGGTAACTGCACAGTAAGCCTAATGCTAATGGGGCTTGGTGGCCTATTCGAGAAGGGTTTGGTTGAGTGGACAAGCGCAATGACGTACCAAGCTGCGTCTGGCGCAGGTGCACAAAACATGCGTGAGCTGATTTCTCAGATGGGTGTGATCAACGATTCTGTAAGCTCTGAATTGGCTAATCCAGCAAGCTCTATTCTCGATATCGACAAGAAAGTTGCAGACACAATGCGCAGCTCTTCTTTCCCTTCAGAAAAGTTTGGTGTGCCACTAGCTGGCTCTCTTATCCCTTGGATTGATGTTAAGCGTGATAACGGCCAAAGCAAAGAAGAGTGGAAAGCGGGCGTAGAAGCGAATAAGATTTTGGGCTTCCAAAATGCGCCAGTGCCAATCGATGGTACATGTGTCCGCATTGGTGCGATGCGCTGTCACTCTCAAGCTCTGACAATCAAGCTGAAGCAAAATGTACCAATGGATGAGATCGAAGAGATCATCGCAACGCACAACGATTGGGTGAAAGTCGTTCCTAACGATCGTGACATTACGGCTCAAGAACTTACACCAGCGAAAGTGACAGGTACGTTGTCTATTCCAGTAGGCCGTCTACGCAAGATGGCAATGGGTGATGACTTCCTAAATGCATTTACAGTAGGTGACCAACTATTGTGGGGGGCTGCTGAGCCACTACGCCGCACTCTACGAATCATCCTTGCTGAGAAAGCTTAATTTGTCTCAATGTTGAGATGGTCATTTTGAAAGCGCCCAATTGGGCGCTTTTTTGATATTACAATGACAGTAAGTTGACTTTTGTTGCATACCGTTGCCGCGAAATTAATCCATTGGAGTGCGGTAATGAAACAAAATACAAAAGGTTTTACTCTCATAGAGTTAGTGGTTGTCATCGTCATACTCGGCATTCTAGCCGTCGTTGCCGCACCTAAGTTTTTAAATCTTCAACATGATGCGAGAGAAGCGGTAATTAAGGGACTAGGTGGCTCTGTCCATAATGCTTCGGAGATGGCTTTCGGCAAAACGGCTGTAGAGGGAATGGAACATGAGGAGTCATATAGTGTTGAAGGCTATGGTTCCGTTCAATATGGTTATCCAGCTGTTCAAAGGGGAGGGATGGAAAACTTCTTAGATATCGAATCTGGATACCATGATCTAACAAAAGAGTGGGTATGGGGTGCACACAACCATGGGTCAGTAAGTAATCCTGACACTTGGATTGTGACTCGCTCTGAATATATTGACGCAGCTCCTGATGATGAAAGTGCGTACAACAAAGCAATTGAAGATACGCAATGCTATGTTAAGTACACCGCTGCAATGGAGCCGGGTGACGAATACAACGTGGAAGTATTTACTGACGGTTGTTAAATCGAGAATAGACTTTTCCTTAGGGTTTGTTTATTTCCTGAGAGCCTACAGCTATGCAAAAGCCGATGTGAGTTCATCGGCTTTTTTGATCGTAGAGTTGGAGTTCAGGGTCCTTGGGAACGCTACGCTCCAATACTTGGGAGCACTCTGCTTTAAGAATCGAGAGGATTTTGTTGGAGCGCTAGGCAAGAAACTACGTTCTAAAAGGCGTTGACAGAATTTGTCCCCAGAAAGACAAAATATCGCCGATTCCCGATTCCCGATTC
>NZ_MDAW01000156.1:85186-90222 GCF_002875385.1 Vibrio sp. 10N.222.52.B12
CCGATTCCCGATTCCCGATTCTAATCTTCCTCATCCGCTCTGACGACGCGATTATCAGGATCTGCCAGCTCACTACCACAATGCTTGCAGTGCATCGCATCAGAATCATGACCGGAGCGATTGCAGTTGGGGCATTTCACAAGCTCTTTGTGAGCATTCATCTCATTGCTCAGTTCTGCGGTAATAATCCCGGTTGGAACTGCCAATATCGAATAACCAAGCAACATAGTTAATGACGCGATTGCTTTACCGAGATGCGTTTGCGGCACCATGTCGCCATAGCCTACCGTAGTAATCGTCACAATCGCCCAGTAGATGCTTTTTGGGATACTCGTAAAACCGTTGTGTGGTCCTTCAATTACGAAGATCAACGCACCAAAGATGGTGACGAGAATTCCCACCGTACTAAAGAAGATAATAATCTTGCGTCGCGCCATTAAAAGGGAGCGCAATAAAATATTCGAGTCTTGCAAATAGCGAACTAACTTTAAAATACGGAAGATGCGCATAACACGCAGCAGTCTAACGACCCCCATAAAGGAAGCGCCAGGGAAGATGATAGCTAAGTAGGTTGGCAGTATCGCTAAGAGATCGACGACACCATAAAAGCTGGTGGCGTAGGACTTAGGTTTGGGCGAACAATACAGTCGCAGCAGATACTCAATGGTGAATAAAGCGGTGAAAGTATATTCCACGTAGCGCAACTCTTGCGACCATTCTGTCATTACAGTCGGCAGAGATTCCAGAATAAGAACCACGAGAGATGCGATGATCGCGACGATCAGCGCGATATCAAAGATGCGTCCGGCACGAGTATGAGTACCGAAAATAATCACATATAAATGATGCTTTAGAGACTTGCGAGGCATGATGTTGCACTATCGACGTTAAAATGAAACGGATTGCAACATCATACCAGAAGTTAAGAAACTTAGGCTAAACCAGGAAACAGGTTTCTTAGACCGTTCGCGATAAACTCAATACCAAGCGCGCCGAGGATTAGGCCCATAATACGAGTGATCACGTTGATGCCAGTTTGTCCAAGGAAACGCACAATTAAAGGCGCGGAGCGGAACAGTAACCAAGAGCAGAAACAAAACAAAACGATCGTTAAGCTGATACCAACTGTATCCAGCGCGCTAGGGTAGCGTGCACCGTAAACGATGGTTGAGCTAATTGCACCTGGACCTGCCATTAACGGCATGGCAAGTGGTACGACACCAATTTGCTCACGGCTTACGTATTCCGTCTTTTCTTGCTTGTTTTGCTTATCTTCACCCAACTTACCACTCATCATCGAAAATGCGATGCTTAGAAGCAGTAAACCGCCAGCTACGCGAAACGAATCGAGCGAAATACTGAACATGTCCAGCAACAACTGACCAGCAAATAAAGAAATAATCAGAATACTCGCGACAGCAATATTGGCCGTTGTAGCGGTTTTGCTTTTCTCTTCTGGCGTCATATGCCCAGTCAAAGACACAAAAACAGGCATGATGCCTACCGGGTTAACTGCGGCGACCAAACCGAGGAAAAACTGTAGGAAAATAGCTAACTCTAAAGTCTGCATGTTGCTTACTCGTAAACGTTCACAATAGTGAAAAAGAGAGGGGGTAATTTTAGGCGGTAATGTAAGGCAAAAGTGCGTTGGGAAGAAATGAAAAAAACTAACGTATTTGGGCTAGTATTTGTGAGAAAAACTAATTATTGAAAGAAATGTATGCATTCTGGAAACGAATTGTTACGTAGAAGACTGGTGAGAACCTGAACTGATTTACACAAACGTTAACATTCGCACATTTTTCACAAAAAGAAGGATGGTTTGTAGAGAGATATGACGCATTCGATATACTCTCAGTAGCACAAAAATTAGGGTCCACATGTAATTTTGTTGGCTAAAAATGAAACTTTTTTACAGATTGTTGTTGTTTCTTTTATTTTTTAGTTCGTTTGCTTCTTTTTTGTGCAATTAAAAATTAAGCTTAATTTGTTTGTTTATCAATTATTTAGCTGGTTTTGTTGTGGTAAACCACTACTTTGGGGGTATTTCAGTTGTGAGAACTGATCCAAGTCAATTTTTTTCACACTCTGAAATATTATACTCAGCCCTGAAAACAATTTACTAAGATGGTTGTTAGTTAAAACGCTGATAAACAGTCAAAACGAAAGACAATAGCCTTACTAAAAAGTTTTTAATATTTATTATTTTAGGAGATCCACCATGCCTGTAACTAACTTAGCTGAACTAGATGCTCTAGTAGCACGCGTTAAAGCAGCACAAGAAGAATTCGCAACGTTCTCACAAGAGAAAGTAGACGCAATCTTCCGCGCAGCTTCTCTTGCAGCTAACCATGCTCGTATCCCACTGGCACAACAAGCAGTTGCTGAATCTGGAATGGGTATTGTTGAAGATAAGGTAATCAAAAACCACTTCGCTTCAGAATTTATCTACAACAAATACAAAGATGAAAAAACATGTGGCATCTTGGAAGAAGATGACAACCTAGGCACGATGACTATCGCAGAGCCTGTAGGTATCATCTGTGGTATCGTTCCAACAACGAACCCAACTTCTACAGCAATCTTCAAATCTCTAATCTCTCTAAAAACTCGTAACGGCATCATCTTCTCGCCACACCCACGTGCGAAGAACTCAACTAACGATGCAGCGAAACTAGTTCTAGATGCAGCAGTAGCAGCGGGTGCTCCAAAAGACATCATCGGTTGGATCGACCAACCATCTGTAGAGCTTTCTAACGCTCTTATGAAGCACGACGGTATCGCTCTAATCCTTGCAACTGGTGGTCCAGGCATGGTTAAAGCAGCATACTCTTCTGGTAAGCCAGCAATCGGTGTAGGTGCAGGTAACGTTCCTGTAGTTATCGATGAAACAGCTGACATCAAACGTGCTGTTGCTTCTATCCTTATGTCTAAGACTTTCGATAACGGCGTAGTATGTGCTTCTGAGCAAGCTGCAATCGTAGTTGGTGAAGTATACGACGAAGTGAAAGAGCGTTTCGCTTCTCACAAAGCTCACGTTCTATCTAAATCTGACGCTGATAAAGTACGTAAAGTACTTCTTATCGACGGCGCACTAAACGCGAAAATCGTAGGTCAACCTGCTCCAGCAATCGCTGAAATGGCTGGTGTTAAAGTTCCTGCTGATACAAAAGTACTTGTAGGTGAAGGCCTAGGTAAAGTTTCTTACGATGATGAATTCGCTCACGAGAAACTATCTCCAACTCTTGGTCTATTCCGCGCTGACGACTTCGAAGACGCAGTTGCTCAAGCAGTAACAATGGTTGAAATCGGTGGTATCGGTCACACATCTGGCCTTTACACTAACCAAGACGTTAACGCAGACCGCATCCGTTACTTCGGTGACAAGATGAAGACTGCACGTATCCTTGTAAACATCCCAACTACTCACGGTGGTATCGGTGACCTTTACAACTTCAACGTAGCACCTTCTCTAACTCTAGGTTGTGGTTCATGGGGTGGTAACTCTATCTCTGAAAACGTTGGTCCTAAGCACCTTATCAACAAGAAAACTGTAGCTAAGCGAGCTGAAAACATGTTATGGCACAAACTACCTAAGTCTATCTACTTCCGTCGTGGTAGCCTTCCAATCGCAATGAGCGACCTAGAAGGTAAGAAACGCGCATTCCTAGTAACTGACCGTTTCCTATTCAACAACGGTTACGCTGACGAAGTAGTTAAACTGCTTAAAGAGCAAGGCATCGAAGTTCAAACATTCTTCGACGTAGAAGCGGATCCAACACTATCTGTTGTTGAGAAAGGCGCAGAAGCAATGAAGAGCTTCCAACCTGACGTAATCCTAGCTCTAGGTGGCGGTTCACCGATGGATGCAGCTAAGATCATGTGGGTAATGTACGAGCACCCAGAAACTCACTTCGAAGAACTAGCAATGCGCTTTATGGACATCCGTAAACGTATCTACAAGTTCCCTAAAATGGGTCAAAAAGCTGAGCTTGTATGTATCACTACAACTTCAGGTACGGGTTCTGAAGTTACTCCATTCGCGGTTGTTACAGACGACAAGACTGGTGCTAAGTACCCACTAGCTGACTACGAAATCACGCCAAACATGGCTATCGTTGATGCTAACCTAGTAATGAACATGCCTAAGTCTCTAACAGCATTCGGTGGTTACGATGCTGTAACTCACGCTCTAGAAGCTTACGTATCTGTTCTTGCTAACGAATACTCTGATGGTCAAGCTCTACAAGCACTTAAGATGCTTAAAGAATACCTACCATCAAGCTATGCAAACGGTGCAAACGACCCAATCGCTCGTGAGAAAGTACACAACGCGGCAACTATCGCTGGTATCGCGTTTGCGAACGCATTCCTAGGTGTTTGTCACTCAATGGCGCACAAGATTGGTGCTGAGTTCCACCTACCACACGGCCTTGCTAACGCGCTACTAATCTCGAACGTTGTACGTTACAACGCGAACGATAACCCAACTAAGCAGACTGCATTCTCTCAGTACGACCGTCCACAAGCACGTCGTCGTTACGCTGAAGTTGCTGACCACCTAGGCCTAAGCCAAGCTGGTGACCGTACTGCTCAGAAAATTGAACGTCTACTAGCATGGCTAGAAGAGCTGAAAGGTGACCTAGACATCCCGCTGTCGATTCAAGCAGCAGGCGTTGCAGAGTCTGATTTCGTTGCGAAACTAGACGAGCTAGCGGTTGAAGCGTTCGATGACCAATGTACTGGTGCGAACCCACGTTACCCTCTAATCACAGAGCTAAAAGAAGTACTAATGGCTTCTTACTACGGTAAAGCATTCGTTGAAGGCGAAACTTTCGAAGGTACAACTGTTATCAAAAAGAAAGCAGACCAAGTAGCGAAAGAAGCAGCACCAAAAGCTAAGAAAGAAAAAGCTAACGCATAAGCAAGATGTTAGTTATGGGATAGGTTTTCGCTAGCACGAAATCTACCATCGGGAAAAAGCAAAGCCCCAGTCGAGAGACTGGGGCTTTTTTTAGGTTCATCGCGGATAAGCG
>NZ_MDAW01000157.1:0-21667 GCF_002875385.1 Vibrio sp. 10N.222.52.B12
CGAGGCTTTTTTCATTTCTGACGTTTGAGAATTAGACGGGATTTGCATTAAGTTCCAGTTAGTCACAACCCTAGGCTAGGTATTCCAGAACTAGGCCACCACATAGAAAGCCCGCTGAAAAATCAGCGGGCTTTCGTCGTTTTTAGCATTCGAAAGTGGTTTAAGGTTCTATCTTTTATTAGTTTGAAAACTGAGCAGGTTGCGCTGTCACCCAGTTTCTACAATGGCGATAATCCTAAGCTTAACTTGTTGAATTTGAGATACAAAAAAGCCCAAGCGTTCTGCTTGGGCTTTTTATATTTAGCGGCTTAGATAGAGTTAATTAAAACTCTTTTGGTGCGAAGCCTGTCATTGCATCTAGGCGAAGTTCTTTACCAACTTTAGTCAGTGGATGAACGATAACTAGACCTTTCACACGCTTCTTAAGTTTGCCGATATCTGCTTGTTCTGCTTTAGTGATTTCACGAGAGAATGGCATATCAAGCAAGCTTTTACGCTCTTTATTTAACTCGTAAGTTTGCTTGTGCTTAAGTTGGTTGAGTTTCTTTGTTAGATCTTCAACTTCATTCGTGAATTTAGTAATCATTTCGTGATCACCACGAGAACGCGCCGCATCAAGTTTACGTTGGCAAGTATCTAAACGGTTGTGCAGCTTTTGAATGTCAGTTTTAATGCTCATGGTAATTAGACTCAAATTTATTATGGTCGAGGAGTATAGCATAGCTGAAATTCAACGCTCTACTATACTGCTCGATATCCCCACTTTACTTGATCAATTCATTGCCTGAAGCCTGCTCTGAAAAGAACGCTTCGACGTTATTTAGCGTAACAGAAGCGATGTTGTTTAGAGCCTCATGGGTCAAGAAGGCCTGATGCCCAGTAAATAGCACATTGTGGCAAGCTGATAAGCGGCGGAATACGTCATCTACGATGACATCGTTCGATTTATCTTGGAAGAACAGGTCTTTTTCGTTGTCATAAACATCTAAGCCGAGCGCGCCAATTTTGCCTTGTTTAAGCGCTTCAATGGCAGCTACAGAATCAAGTAACTCACCACGACTGGTATTGATGATCATGACACCGTCTTTCATTTGAACGAAGGCTTTTTCATTCAATAGGTGGTAGTTTTCTTCACTCATTGGACAGTGCAGAGAAATGACGTCAGCGTTAGCATAGATCTCTTCAAGAGAGCAGTAACGCGCGCCCATCTCCAACGCAAGAGGGTTTTCATATGGGTCGTAACATAAGACTTCCATCCCCAGCCCTTTAAAGATGCGCATGGTGGCGATACCTATCTTACCTGTCCCTACGACACCAACAGTCTTGCTATAAAAGTTAAAGCCGACTAGACCTTCTAGGTTGAAGTTTGCGTCACGGGTACGCTGGTAAGCTTTATGCAAGCGTCGATTCAGACACATCATCATACCGACAGTGTGTTCCGCCACGGCTTCTGGTGAGTAAGCAGGAACGCGGACAACTTGTAGGCCAAGTTCTTTCGCCGCTTCCAAATCAACCTTGTCGAAACCTGCACAACGCATCGCGATCAGTTTCGTGCCGCCAATGGAAAGTTGTTTTAGAACTGGAGCAGACAGGTCATCGTTTACGAAGGTGCAAACAACCTCGCAACCCTGTGCCATTTTTGCAGTTTTAGACGTTAATCTAAAATCATGATAGTGAAATTCGAAGTCCCGGTTGTTTTTGATTTTGTTGAAAGAGGCTTCGTCATAGGATTTTGCACTGAAAAAAGCAATGTTGAGCATAATACCCTCTCTATTTGTGCTGAATTTGTAAAGTAATCTCCTTATAAAGTAAGCCAATTTTAGTGTAATGAGTAGTTAAATTTGCACACATTAAGTTTGCTTTAGTGTGACCATCTGACTAGCATGGTTGCTCTTTTTTGTGTTCCCCTTAAGTGGATGAGTTAGGCGTTCTGGCGATGTCAGTGAAATGGTTGTCTTTGATCTTGTGTTGTACGTTTATGTCCGGTGCTCACGCAGCGGTCGATTTGGTAAAAGTTGATAAGTCGAAGCGTAGGATGTACCTGATGGAGAATGGCGAGGTCGTTAAAGAGTATCGCATCGCATTGGGTGCTAATCCAAAAGGACACAAGCAAGAAGAGGGTGACAATAGAACTCCAGAAGGTGATTACACGTTAGATTACGTGATCAACGATTCTGCTTTCTACCGTTCTGTGCATATCAGTTATCCTGATGCGATTGATCGTTTGGAAGCGCATCGTCGCGGTGTCGCACCTGGAGGGGCAATTAAAATTCACGGTCTTAAAAATGGTGAGACTCAATCACCTCAATTTATTCAAAGCTTCGATTGGACTAACGGTTGCATTGCCATTACTAACGAAGAAATGGACGAATTTATCAAGCTAGTCAAAATGGGAACCCCAATTACTATTGAATGGTAATGGCGTTCCTAATATCGACATCTCAGCTACTACATAAAACGACTTGGATGGTCACTAAAGATGCCATCCAACATTGGCAGATGTTTTAGTTTTTTGGGATTGTTCACTGTGTAACACATCACCTTGTAGCCTGCTTTTTGTAGCTTATTGATTTGGCGTGAGCGAACCCAGTTAATATTGAGGTTACAGCTGTAGGCATCTACTTCTTCGAGCAATAATCGGTCTTTTCGACTAAAGAATTCACTTAGCACACCTAGTCTATAACCCTCACAATGCTTGTGCAGTGCTCTAATTACGTCATGACTAAAGCTTGATAAAAGGATGCGTTCTTTTGGTAAAGGACCGTCTAGAAGAGTTTTAGCCGCCATTTGAGCAACGTCATTGGCAGAGTGATGATCTACTTTAACCTCGATGTTAAGATTTAGGTCATTTTCTGCAGCAAGCTCTAGGAGCTCAGATAGTGTCATGATGGATTCATTGGCGAATTCATCGCCGAACCAACGACCAAAATCTAACGCTTTGAGCTCAGATAATGTCATTTGGTCAACTCGACCTTTACCGTTACTACAGCGGTTCACGGTATGATCATGGCAAACGACCAGTACATTGTCTTTGGTCGGTTGTACGTCGACTTCAACCCAATTTAACCCTAAATCGATCGCAGCTTGAACGCTGACTTTCGTGTTTTCAGGGAACTTACCTGCCACACCTCGGTGGCCAATCAATAGCGTTGTCATATACGTCTATGCTCAATAAGAAACTGCACAGAATTGTACTCTTTTTTATGGAAAATAGAGTGCGAGTTTTGTTTCTTGTGGTATCCAATAATTATCGATGCATATTAAAGAAAGGTATTTCATCTATAAACAGCGGCGATGAGAACATAACTAATTGGTTTGTTTAGCCCTTTTTGATAAGGGCTTTTTTTGTATTTTTTATGTTCAAAAACCCTAAAAACTATAGTTGTTTAATCTGCAAATGAGTAATAGAATGCGAACCATTTTTATTTAACTGGTAGTGGATGATGTCACGAATTTTGGTCGTAGATGACGATGTTCCGTTGTGTGAACTATTGGAAGCCGTGTTACAAGAAGAAGGGTATACGGTCTCATCAGTTCACTGTGGTGAAAGCGCGTTACAGTACATGGAAAAAACGCCTGTTGACCTCGTCTTACTCGATGTGATGTTACCTAACCTCAGTGGTATGCAGGTGGCTCGCCGTATTTGCCAACGATTCGCTACCCCTATACTGATGTTGACAGCATTAAACGATGAGAACTCGATGCTTGATGGCTACCAAGCTGGCGCTGACCAATACATCGGTAAGCCATTCAACGTCCCCGAACTGCTTATGCGTATTAAGGCGATTCTTCGTCGTGTTGGCTTAGAGCGTCAACGACAGGCTATGTGTTGTACTGTACAGAGCATGAGTGATCATCTCAACAGCCTTCCTTTGACTGGTACAGAGGCTGAACTATTGTGCTATCTAGTAAAAAACCAAGGCGTGGTAATCTCTAAGGCGGAACTGCAGACCAAAGTTCTAAAGAAAGAGTTGAGTCCTTTTGACCGTAACCTCGATATGCACATCAGTAATATTCGTCGCAAGTTAGTTGAAGCTGGCTTGTCGAAGCAACATATCAAGACTTTTCGAGGTAAAGGCTATAGCTATTTAGAGGCTGTGACGGGTTAATGAAGTTTGTTTGTCCATCCTATTTCGCGAAACGTCGAGATAGTCTCGCTTTTCAGCTTTTTAGTTACATGACGGCTATCGTCATTAGCATCTTGGCCGTTCAAGCGGTTGCCGAACAAGCCCTAGTCAAAGCCATGCTAAAGGTACCTGCTAGTGTAAAGACTGAAATGTTGGACTTAGCGCATCAAGCTAACGTGTTGATTGAAGAAGGTGACATGGACGAGCTGGCCGATTGGGCAAATGCACAGCACTTTTACTTGTTTGTACTCGACGAAAATCAGCGCCCTCTTACACACCGTTTGATGCACCCTCACTTTGAATTTAAGTTGAAATTTAAGCGACGTTTGGACGAACAACTGGAAGGCCGAGTAAGTCGTCCGATATTCAATATTCCTCTTGTCGGAAACAACAGCCTAGTGATTCAGTTGCCTCATCGTTTGCACCCGGCTCATGATTTCATCCTTTATTTCTCTGTATTAAAGGTTGTGATTGCGGCGGTCCTCTTGGCGCTGTTCTCTTTGTTGATGGCACGGAATTTACAACAGCCATTGGATCGCTTAAGAGAAGCAAGTAAAAAGCTATCGAATGGTGACTTTAACGTCAGTGTGGTGGATGAGCTTAAGTCGAACACCCGCGAATTCAACGAGCTGGCGCAAGACTTCGACCACATGACAAAAGAGATTCATTCTCTTGCTGAAAAGCAGCGTCGCTTGATTCGTGATGTTTCCCATGAGTTACGTACACCATTAGCGCGCCAAAACTTAGTGTTACATCTATTGCGTAAGCGAGTTGGGGAAAATGAACAAACCCTAGTAACGCGTATGGAAGAAGAGGCTAATGAGCTGAATCATCTTATTGGTGAAATCTTGGAATTCAGCCGTTTAGAGAATGCTCGCTACGATACGGAATTAAAACGCAGCGATTTAGAAGTGCTACTGGCGCCTCAAGTCGAGCGCTGCAAAATCGATTTGCAAATACAGCAAAACCTTACGTTTGTTTCTGAGGCGACGAGAACAAAAGCGCAATGTGACGATACGTTAGTCGTGCGTTGTTTGAATAATTTGATTGGCAATGCCATTAAGTATGCTGGTCAGTCAGCCCAAATTGATGTTTCTCTAGCTAACAAAATAACGGACAAGCACAGTTACTTAGCCGTGACGATAGCCGACAATGGCCCTGGCATCCCACAAGATAAACTGACAGATATTTTTGATCCGTTCACAAGACTGGACGCTTCTCGAGACAAAAAGTTAGGTGGTTACGGTCTGGGGTTGGCCATTGTAAAAGAATCCATGCGAATGATGGGTGGGAAAGCCGTTGCAAGCAATCGTTCAGAAGGCGGGCTTGTAGTGACATTACTTTTTAGACAGTAAAATTCATGTCAAAAGTGCAGATTTAATGTGATCTATATCTCGATTGTTGGCGAGTATGACCCTTTACCGCTTTACAAAACTCTACGAATGCAAAGAATGTAAATTTAATGCAAATAGTAATAGTTATCACTTATATTCACTCGCGAAATAACTAAGAGGGAACCACATAGCAGTTATGTGCTACCCAATAATCGGAGTGAATGGGTATGTTTTCTAAGAGCCAATTGGCATTAGTGATCGGTGCGGTGTTAGCGGCACCTGCAGTGGCAGAAGTTCAAAATACGGATGAGCACCTAGTCGTAGAAGGTCGCGAATTCGGTTACAAAGCGGATACGAATACAACAGCAATGCGCATGGAAATGACGCAACTGGAAACTCCAGGACAAGTTGCTGTGATTGATGAAGCGGTAATCGATGAGCAGCGTGCAAGCACGTTAGGTGAAGTTCTACAAAATGACGCGAGTGTTAGTGCGGGCGGTACAAGCCGTAACCGTGAGCGTTTCTCGCTACGTGGTTTTGAACTGAGCAGTTCAGACGGCTTCCTACGTGATGGTCGTCAGCATTGGTCACACTACCGTCAACCAATTGAGCTTTTAGAGCGTGTTGAAGTTCTTAAAGGTCCATCAGGTCTACTTTACGGTAAGTCAGAACCAGGTGGTCTTGTGAACATGGTTTCTAAGAAGCCAACAACAGAAACGCAAGCAAGCTTAAGCCAAGATATCGGCTCAAATGATCATTCACGAACGGTACTTGATGTCAGTGGTGCGCTGAATGATGCTGAAACATTACGTGCGCGTGCGATTCTTGCAAAAGAAAGCTACGGCTCATGGCGTAAATACGGTGATGGTACAGAGCCACAAACTGACCGCGTAGTAGGTGGTTTGGTCGTGGAATATGACATCACAGAAAACGTCATGGTTTCAGCACACTATGACCGTACGAAAGATGACGGCGGCGTTGATTCCGGTGCTTACATCGTTGATGGCAAAGCCGTTCGTGGTGACAAGTACATCTGGGATGCACAGTGGTCAGAGATTGACAACGATGTTGAAAACTATGGTATCGACATCAATGCTCAAGTGACAGACAACGTGAATGTTAAAGCGGGTTACAACCGTCAAGACTTTAAACGTTTCGATGTAGAGTCTTACCCTAAATTCGATATGTACGAAGAAAACGGTACGATCAAGCATAAGGGTAACGAGCGTTCTGATCACTGGGTATTTGATACTGCTTATGTAGATGTGACGACTGACTTTTCTCTGTTTGGTACAGATAACACTTTCTTAGTCGGTGCAAACTACTTGGATTACAGCTACGACCGTTTTATGGCTTTCCATGATGGCGAGTATGTACCAGCTGGTGAGACGGTTGTGAAGCCAGAGCCAACAAGCTCAAAGAGATGGCCAACAAGCGAATATGATACTTGGGGTATCTACGCACAAAACATGATGACGATTAACGATTATTGGCAAGTACTTGCGGGTGTTCGTTACGATGAAAAACGCAGCGATGAGCTGACAGAAAGTCAGGTGTCACCAAAACTAGGTGTGATTTTCCACCCTGCAAGCAATGGTTCTATTTACGTTCAGTACTCTGAAAGCTTTATGCCTCAAGGTACGGTAAATGGCACAGATTACACCAACGATGGTGAAGAGCTTGATGCAGAACGCGGGATCTCTTATGAGATGGGTACTAAATGGGAACTGTTTGACGAGCGTCTATTGGTCTCTGGTGCTGTGTTCGATATCACGCTAGAAAACATTGCGCTTGATGTTGAAAATGGCGTTAACGCTGGCGGTGACGTTATGTACAAGAAGACTCAAGATGGTGAGCAAGTACACCGCGGTGCAGAAATCCTAGCTCAAGGTTTTGTTACTGAAGAACTTTCGCTAACGGCTTCTGCAATGTACTTAGACGCAGAAATCACAGAAAGTGCGGATTACAAAGGCAACCGTCCAGCGGACGTTCCTGAGTTTTCAGCAAGTGTTTGGTCGAGCTACAAAGTTCAGAACAACACAGATGTGAACCTAGGTCTGATTTATGAAGGTGAGCGCTACGGTGACGCAGCGAACACATTTAAGAAAGATGGGTATGCACGTATTGATATGGGCGTTGCGTACACTCACAAGTATGATGAGAACTTAGATATTGTGGCTCGATTCAATGTAGAAAACTTGTTTGATACTGACTACCTAGCAGGTGGGGGTAGCACCAACAGTAAACAAGAAGGAGCTAGCGGTGTAGTGATAGGCGAGGGCCGAAACTACATGGCGACAATTCAGTTCAAGTACTGATAACAAACTGATTTTTAAAGGGGAAGAGTTGTCTTCCCCTTTAGTCGTTTTTGGAAAACAGAAAATATAACTCGTATGAATCTAATGAAATCAAGTATCGCTCTGTTGATCACATCGGTTTTGATTCCCGTTCAAGCGGAAAATCTTAACGATGCTCAAGCTGTGCAGAGTAAAACTAACCAAGCGTCTTCGGTAAGCCAGAAGCGTATCGATGCAAGTGCTGAGAAGTCTTTGTCACTAGAAGCTGAAATTGAACAGTTGAATGAAGAAGTCAGCAACTTGACGATTTATCGCGACCACCTTTCAAACCTTGTTGATAGCCAAAACGAGGAAGTGGCAAGTTTGAATGAGCAAATTGAACAAATCGCTCAAACTCGTCAAGGTGTGGTCCCGCTTATGTATCACATGCTGGATGGTCTAAAGACTATCGTTGCGAATGATAAGCCGATCCGCAAAGCGCAGCGTGAGGAGCGTATTGCTAAGCTTGATGCCATGATGACTCGAGCAGATGTCGCGGATGCTGAGAAGTTCCGTCGTATTCTAGAAGCGTACCAAATCGAAATGGACTACGGCACTAAGATTGGTATCTACCAAGGCAAGATTACATTGGAAGGTAACGACCAAGTTGAGGCTGATATTCTTTACTTAGGTCGCGTGTCGCTAGTTGCGCGTAGCCTATCTGGTGAACATTTCTGGAGCTGGTCACAACCACAGAACGCATGGCAGTCCGTTGGTTCAGAACAAAAATCTGAACTCGATAAAGCGTTTGCCATGGCAAATAAACAGATCGCACCAAGCATGCTAACTCTGCCAGTGTCTCTAAACGTAGCGGAGGGCAAATAAATGATGAAGAAATGGCTATCGGTTGCATTGATTTCTACTGCTGCGCTTTTACCGCATACGACGTTTGCAAGTGACACTCTGCTGCAAAAAGCACAACGAGAAAATCGCCAACAGCAATCCCATAACGTGGCTCGTGAATCTGGTTTTAACAAGACTCAGCAAGAGCTACAGGCAATGAAGAATAAGCTTGTAGCAGAACGTGCGGCGCTACAAGCAGAAGCTGACACGCTTGGTGTTACTTTTAGTGAAAACGAAGCTGAACTGGCGCAACTAGAAGAAAAACTACGTTTAGAAACAGGTAGCTTGGGTGAGTTGTTTGGTGTTGTTCGTCAAAATGCAAAAGAGCTGGAAGCAGAACTTAAGCACTCAGTCACTGGTGTAGATGCGAACACTTTCCAACAAAACATCGATGATATCGTTGCCGCGAAATCCCTGCCTACTTTGCCTCAGCTTCAAGCGATGTGGCGCAGTATGGAAGAACAAGTTAAAGCAAGTGGTGAGATGGCGAAGGTGTCATTCACTCTGCTTGATGGTGAAGGTCGTGAACAAACGATCAACGGTGTTCGCCTTGGCTCAATGGCGCTGTTGGATGACGCTGGTTACGTAAAGTGGAACGGCCAACGCGGCGATGCAGTGAGCTACCTTCGCCAACCAGAAAATGGACCAACAGCAAGCTCGCTGAACTCGGGTGAAATCGATTCTTTAGTGATTGACCCATCACGCGGCATCTTGCTTGAGCAATTGGCAAATTCTCCGACAGTGGCGGATCGCCTGAATGCAGGTGGTGTCGTAGGTCAGATCATTCTTGGCTTGTTAGCGGTTGGTTTGATCATCGCGTTGGTTCGTGGTGTGTCATTGATGATTGCTCGTCAAAAAATCGCTAAACAGTTAAAGAACCCAACTCAACCAGAGGATAACCCGCTTGGTCGTATTCTTGCTGTGTACCAAAAAGACAAACATCGTAGCGTTGAAGCATTAGAGCTTCGCTTATTGGAAGCGGTAGTTGACGAGCAGACTCACCTTGAGAAGGGTTTGTCGATGCTGAAACTGCTTGCGGCTCTAGCACCGATGCTTGGTCTATTAGGTACGGTAACAGGCATGATCGAAACGTTCCAAGTGATCACTCAGTTTGGTAATGGCGATCCAAAAGTCATGGCAGGTGGTATCTCTATGGCGCTAGTTACAACTGTTCTTGGTCTTGTTGCGGCAATGCCATTGCTTCTTGCTCATAACGTCTTGAGCTCTCAAGCAGAGAACATTCGCAATATTCTTGAAAAACAGGGCATTGGTCTTGTTGCGGAACAAGCTGAGCGCGATATGCCAAAAGGCAAGAATAACCCTAACACGACAGCGGAGAACGCAGCGTAATGGAGCAGATCCTACTCAACACATTGGGTTTGATCAGTGAGGATTGGGCCTCAACCTTGATGAGCTTTATGCAGCAAGGTGGCCAAATCCTATGGTGGCTAGCGGCCGTTGTTGCGGTGTGCTGGCTACTGGTTATGGAGCGTGTACTTTACCTGACAACGGAGTTTCCGAAGGTGAAGAAACAGCTTTGTGAGCAGTGGCTAGCAAGACCTGACCACCACTCTTGGTACGCGCATCAAATCCGCGAAGGATGGATTGCAAAAGCACACATTGAACTGCGCCAAAACCTATCAACCATTAAAGTGCTCGTGGCGATTTGCCCGATGTTAGGTTTGCTAGGTACGGTGACTGGCATGATCACAGTTTTCGATGTGATGGCCACACAAGGCAGTAGCAATCCAAAATTGATGGCTTCAGGCATTTCACTTGCAACACTGCCAACTATGGCAGGTATGGTTGCGGCACTTGCAGGCATGTTTGTCCATGCACGTTTGAGCAAAGTGTGTGAGCGTAAAGCCCTCCAGTTAGAACAATCTTTAAGGAGTCAGAAGTGAGACTCGGACGTAGAAATAATCAACAAGATGAAGCGCAGATCGATCTAACATCGATGCTGGATATCGTGTTTATCATGCTGATCTTCTTCATCGTGACCAGTTCATTTGTACGTGAGTCAGGTGTAGAAGTTAACCGACCACAAGCATCGAACGTGGTTAGCCAAAAAGACGCAGGCATTTTTATTGCGGTGACAGCAGCGAACGATGTGTACATCGATAAACGTTTGGTGGATATTGAACGTGTAGAAGCGACCATTGAGCACTTGTTACTTGAGCAACCAGAAGCATCACTTGTCATTCAAGCGGATGAACATGCATACAACGGAACGGTTGTGAAGGTGATGGATGCAGCGAAAGGTGCTGGTGTGAAGAACATCGCGTTGGCAGCGGAGAAACCTTAATGGGCAGGCTACTACTCGCGCTACCAGCGTCAATTTTGATTGCGGTGAGCTTGTTTAGCTTTATGGCGTGGATGGTCGATAAAGGCAATCAACGCGCACCTCAACCGTCAGAGGCGGTGCGCTTTGACATGGTGATGGTCGAGAATGATGCTGATGTTCAACGTCGTCAACGCTCGGTTCCTGAACAGCCAAAACCACCAAAAGCACCAGAACCGATGGATTTGTCTCAAGCGGAAACCCAAGTAGAGCCGATGAGCCAAGTGACGCCAATCAGCGCATTGGGTTTGAACACTGCTCTGGATGGCATTGCGATCAGTGCTCCTAATTTAAAAGGCACGATGGGTAACCAGCAAGCATTGCCTCTGTACCGCGTTGATCCTCGTTATCCAAGCAAAGCACTGAAACGTAAAATGGAAGGTTACGTAGTGATGCGCTTTACCATTGACGCGACAGGCCGCCCTAAAGACATCGAAGTGATTGACGCTAAGCCAAAACGTATCTTCGAAAAAGAAGCGATTCGAGCGCTGAAGAAATGGAAATATCAACCGAAAGTTGAAGATGGTGTCTCAATTGAGCAGTTCGGACAAACCGCTAAAGTGGAGTTCAAGTTAGCCAAATGATGAAGCAATTCTTAATCGGTGCGGTATTAAGCCTAAGTGCTTTTACCACCGTCGCGAATGAACTCAGTCAATACACGGCGACTCGTGTTCAACGCGCTCATAACCTAGCGCAAGAAGAAAAGTTGCAAGAGGCCATTTCAACTCTTGAGGGCCTTGATTTATCTCGTGGTTACGATCAAGCGTTTGTGGCGCGAATGCTGGGTATTTTCTACTGGCAGAATGAGCAAGTTAAGCCTGCAATTAAACAGTTAGAGATTGCGGTAAACAGTGGTCTTCTGGAAGATGAGCAAGCTTGGCAAACGCGCAAAATGTTGGCTGATATGTTGCTCAATGAACAACAGTTCTCTAAAGCTTTGCCACATTATTACGACTTGAGTAAATCCGTTCCAGAGAGCCAAAAGGCGCATGAAATTTGGCTGCGTATTGCACAGTCTCATTACCAGTTAAGTCAGTGGAATAAAGTTCTCTCTGCAATGGCTCGTTATGAGAAATATGGCCAGCCAGACGAAATGGCACCACTGTCCATCAAGCTATCTGCAGAGCTAGAGCTGAAAAAGTGGCAGCCTGCGATTGGCACGATCAAACGCTTGATAGCGATCGAGCCAGAGCGTGTGGAATGGTGGCGTCAGCTTGTTGCTCTGTATTTACGTGTGGATGATGATAAGCGTGCTCTTGATGCTTTCGCTCTTGCCAAGCTGAAAGGCGTAGAGTTGAACCAAGATGACCTCAAACTTCTTGCTCAGCTGTATGGCAAGCGCGGTATTCCAGAGCGTGCAGCAAAAGTGTTGGGTGTGTTAAATGAAGTTAACTCAGACAGTAAGCTTAAAGCGCAGCAAGCTACGTACTGGCAAATGGCGAAAGAATGGGATAAGTCGATAGCGAGTTGGCGCGTAGCCGCGAAGCTGGATCGCCAATACTATTGGAACTTGTCTCAGTTGCTTGTCCAAGAAGGGCACTACAAAGATGCTCTGATCGCCTTGGATAAAGTCTCGGGTCGCAAAGCGGATGTGGCATTGGTTAAGACTCGTGCCTATTACAAGCTGAAACGCATTGAAGACGCTCTTGCCAACGCAAAACGCGCAAATGAGATTGAGCCTTCAACTCAAGCTGAGAGTTGGGTGAAATACCTATCTCAGTTGCGTAAAGCGAAAGCGAGCCAGAATAGCTAAGTCCATGTGATAATAGAACATGCATCAACGATCGAAAGGCCCGGGTTATACCTCGGGTCTTTTTGTTTGTAAATATTGAGTCTGGTTCGATCTCTTTTTAAATATCATAACGTTATATTACCGCTGCCCAGCGATAAGACTGGAACGTCAGCTTTTTTTATAAGGATAATACAATGATTCTCGATTCTGACATCTGGCTATGGTGCCCGTTAATTTTGGCGATAGCAGCGGCTTTTCTCCGCCATACTGGAGTCGCACTCGTATTGCTTGGCACCACCTTGTTTGGCGGCTTTATTCTCGGCCGTATTGAGCTTATTGCCTTGGTCAGCTCTTTGTTTGTGCTTGGCGTGTCATTCCGAATTCCCAGTCTCGCTTCAAGGCTAAAAGCGCAGCCAAAAACGAAACCCATATTCTATTTGGGGTGGGGAATCGTGATTGCTTGGTGTGTCTTGTTGTTTGTCCATCTGATCCCAGGATTCAATAATCTGCAAGTGCTCGACAAGGTATCTGCGGGGCCGTTAAGTGCTCCATTCTCTATGTACCTTAACTTAGACAAACCGCTTGCCTTCATTGCACTCTTACTGGCTTATCCGATTTTGCTAGGTGGAGAGTCAAAGGTAAGAGCCAAACCAGCATTGCTAGTGATGATTCCTTTGCTTTTATTGCTGCCTATTGCGTCAGTGCTTGGAGCTTTAAAGCCTGAATTGAGTTTGCCATCTTGGTGGTGGTTATTTGCTTTAAACAACTTAGTCCTGACTTGTGTGGCAGAAGAAGCGCTATTTCGTGGATTTATACAGCAGTCGCTATCCCGTCGTTTTGACTGGCGAGTCGGCTTGGTAGTAGCGAGTCTTTTGTTTGGTTTGGCTCATTTTGCTGGTGGCCCACTATTAATGGTATTTGCCTCGCTTGCAGGGGTTGGGTACGGTTTAGTGTTCCATTTTACTGGCCGTTTATGGTGCGCTGTGCTCGCTCACTTCGTGTTTAATTTCTGTCACTTGGTTTTCTTTACTTATCCCATTCTCGCTCGATAACGCCCCCTCTTATTTGCTCCCGTCAGTATCGACGGGAGCAATGCTTTTTGACCAAACGTAAACAATGTAAATTAAATGCCAATACGAATGATTATCACCTAAATTACTCCCTCATTTACTGGTGATGATTGTTTTCTATGTTGCTCAAAAGCAAAGGCGTCCAGACTTGGGCACGCCGTCTGCACGTTTATATTTCTATGGCTCTTTTATTGGTGACGCTGTTTTTTGCGGTAACTGGTATTACGTTGAACCGACCAGAATTGTTTGAGCGCAGTGAACCCATCATTCAGCAACACACACTCACAGTTCCTTCCGAGCAACTATTTGCGAATGAAGGAAGCTTCCAACCTAATCGCTCTGCCCTGTTAAGTTTCTTAACACAAGAAACAGACCTACGAGGCACACCATCAGCACTCGATGTGTATACCGAGGTTGAGGATGGTGAATTGATGATTGGTGAACTCTCTTTAGATTTCAAAGGCCCAGGCTACAACGCCACCGTTTTCGTCGATATGACGACGGGTGAAGCTGAAGTTGAAACCACCAACTACGGCATGGTTGCGCTGCTAAACGACCTACATAAAGGTCGCAACAGTGGTGATACGTGGAAATGGTTTATCGACATAACAGCCCTGCTAATGGTGTTTTTTGTGCTAACCGGTGTGTGTTTGCTGCTTCCAAAGAAAAAGACTTTTAGAACATCAATGCAGTGGATGAGTTTTGGCACTGCGTTATCGCTCGTTATTTATTTTTTTGCTGTGCCATAACAGCCTATTCAGAGAAAAACCAATGTTAAACATGGGCCGAATTTTTCGCCGTCACCCGTTTAGTAAAGCCGCATTGATCGCGGCTTTATCTCCTTTGCCGCTTATAGCCGCTCCTTTTCCAGATAATGCCAAAGTCGACTTTGAGTTTGAGTTACCAAAGATTGATACCTCGATGTACGCAAGACCTTATGTCGCAGTATGGATCGAAGATGAAAAGCGTAAACCAGTCAAAACCATTCAGCTTTGGGTAGGTAAAGATGAGTGGTTGAAAGATCTTCGCAGCTGGTGGCGCAAAGTGGGTCGTTACGATCGCGAATTGGTTGATGCCGTAACGTCAGCTACTCGACCTGCAGGCCAATACCGATTCGTTTGGGATGGCACTAATGATGATGGTCAACGACTCGAGCAGGGCAATTACACCTTACATGTCGAAGTCGTGCGTGAACACGGTGGCCGTAATTACTTACGTCAAAAAATGCAGTTAGCGGACAGTGAAGTACGCTACCAAATAAAACCAACGGAAGAGACGGGTGTCATTACCGTCAATTACCAAATTAAGTGATAGAGAAGGAATAACAATGAAAACCAAGATGAAAGCGGTGGCATTAGCAAGTGTAATGGCAATGGGGCTAGCGGCCGCGACAACAGCACAAGCGCACCCTCGTTGGGTTCTCCCTTCTCACTTTACGGTATCAAAAGAGGGCGGTGATTGGCTAACGTTCGACGTGACAGCGTCTCACGGTACGTTTGTATTCGATAAGCCAGCAGGTAGCGAGCAAGCGTTCGTGATCATGCCAGATGGTCGTTCTGAGCGTCCGAACTTTGTGGTACGCGGTAAGCGCCGTTCGATGTTTGACTTCTACTTCGAAGAAGAAGGCACACACAAAGTGGCTATCAATAACCAACCTAGCTACTACACCCAGTACAAAGCAGGCCGTCGTGACACGGTTAAGTGGGCGAAAGCGAGCAAAGCAGATCGCGCAAGTGTGATTCCTGAAAAGGCACGTGATGTTGTTACCCAACTTAGTTACACACGTGCAGAAAGCTATGTAACGGTTGGTATGCCAACAGAAAAGGCGCTAGAGATTGAAGGTAAGCTGTTGGAAATGAAGCCGATTACGCACCCTTCAGACATTATTGAAGGTGAAGAAGTGATATTCCAATTCTTCTTTAACGGCGAGCCTCAGCAAGGTGTCACGGCGGAAATTACGCGTGAAGGTACTCTGTATCGCAACCATCAAGAGCAAATCGATGTGGTCAGTGACAAGGATGGAAAAATCACCTTCACGCCAGATGTAGCAGGTCGCTACTTAATGAAAGCAAACTACAAGGGTGAGCTGAAAAACGATCCACTTGCGGACAAAGCAAGCATGAACGTTCACCTAACGTTTGAAACTCAACTTAACTAATCAAAATTTGGCTCAGCCTTACGCTGAGCCAATTTGGATGCATCATGAAAAACGTTTCTATTCTCAAAACCTCAGTGTTGGTTGCTGGTTTTATCTCTTCTCAAGCGTTCGCGCACTTTCCATTGATGAGTTGCCATTTAGAGCAAGATAAAGTGATTTGCGAGGCAGGCTATTCAGACGGTTCTACCGCCGTGGATTACGACGTTGAAATGTACGATTACGACGACAACTTGATCGCCAAAGTAACGACAGATAAACGTTCCATTGCTGAGTTCACACATCCTCAAACCGATTTTTATTTGGTTTTCGATGCGGGTCATGAAAACCCAGTAGAAGTGGATATCGTTGAGTTAAAAGAGAAATGATTACCCAGAAGATCAGACCGGATAACGGCAGTCGAGAAGGCAAATGGGTTGCTCTAACTATCGCAGGTATTCTTGCGGTCTCCACGATTTTGCTGCCTCATCATCAGACAGAAACTGAGCACACTGACGTGCAGTCTCATCAAGTGCTTATTACTGATCTTGAACAAGAAGAACTTGCGATGATTGCCGAGCTAAAGTTGGCACATGAAGAGATTCGAGATCTTCATCTAGATGTTGGCGAGTGGCCTGCCGTAAGCGAATTGGAAGAGTTTTGGGTTGCCCCATTTGTGCAAGATCAAAGCTGGCAACGCAAAGGCTCTCATCAATGGCAGCTGCTAGATGCTGGTATTTACCTTGGTATAAGACAAGATGAAAAAGGGGCGGCTTCAATGCTTCTTGATAGTCGTAATGCACACGCCGACATTTGGTTTATTCAGTCTACAACAAAGGCGTCTGATTTATCTCTTGTGGAGATAAGTGAACGCCAGAAGCAAGGTTGGCAACAAATTGTTCTTGTCCCTGCTACGTCTTCAAATGCTCACGCCCATTAAGCTCAATTTTAACGATAAAAACTATGATGAAACGATCTTTTCTACGTCGAATTATAACGGCTAGTGCATTGCTGGCAGTAGCTTCATCGAGCTTTGCAGCAGATAAGCTCAATATTGGTATTACGCTTCAACCATACTACAGCTATGTGAAAGCTGTGGTCGGTGACAAAGCAGAAATTCTACCTTTGGTGGATGCTGGCTTTAATCCCCACAACTATCTACCTCAACCGAATGACTTAAAGCGCTTGAAGCAAATGGATGTGATTGTGGTCAATGGTATCGGGCACGATGATTTTGCTCTTAAAGTGATTCAAGCTGCACAACGTGACGACCTCGTGGTGATAGAGGCGAACAAAGAAGTGCCACTGCTACCTGCGATGGGTCAATCAGTCGGTAAAGGCGCAGTTAACCCGCATACGTTTGTTGGCTTATCGACCACGATTCAAAAGGTTTACACGATTGCGAGTGAGCTAAGCAAGCTTGACCCAGAAAACGCGGCGTTTTATCGCAAGAATGCGCGCTCTTACGCAAAAACATTCCGCCTTTTGAAGCGTGATGCCATGTTGTCTTTAGGGCAACTTGATACTGCAGGTATGAAGGTCGCTACTACGCATAATGCTTATGGTTACATCTTGCAGGAATTCGGCGTTGACGTTGCAGCAGTTATCGAACCTGCTCATGGTGTAGAGCCAAGCGCAAGCCAGTTACAAGAAACGATAGAGAAGATTCGTCAATCTGGTATTGATGTGCTGTTTTACGAATTAAACATGCCAAACCGCTATGTGGATACGATTGAAGAAGCTACTGGTGTACAGCTTTACCGTTTTTCTCACATGACTCATGGAGAGTATGAAGCCAACAAGGTTGAAGTCGAGATGCGTGAGAACGTCGCAACGCTGATTGAAGCGATGAAGTTCGTTGCAAGCAAGCACGAACAGGAGAAAGCTTGATGTTAGGGCCTTCTATCTCTCTCGACAGGGTAAGCCTTCAATATGGTGACAACCTGATTCTACAAGACATTCAAACTCAATTTGATGCTGGTCAATGCCACGTCATCATGGGGCCTAACGGTGGTGGGAAGACCTCTCTTTTGCGCTCTGTTTTGGGCTTAACCCCATTTACTGGTGACATTTCTGTCCATTGGCCAGACAGCAAACATGCAGCGAAAATCGGCTATGTACCACAAAAAGCCATGTTTGAAGCTAGTCTGCCGCTCACGGTTATGGATTTCGTTTTGCTTAACCAAACCAGAGTGCCTCTGTTTTGGCGACGTAAGACCAAGCAAATTCAACAAGCGCTTGCTCAACTAGAGCGCGTTGGTATGGCTTCTCGTAGTGAGCGCCGAATGGGACAGTTATCGGGGGGGGAGCAGCAGCGTGTTTTGTTCGCTCAAGCCCTTTTAGACGATCCAAGTTTGTTGGTGCTTGATGAGCCAACGACTGGCATGGATGAGCAAGGGGTTCGTTACTTAGAAGGTTTGATTCATGAAGTGGTTGCTGAAGGTAAAACCGTACTCGCAGTGCATCATGATGTGACGGCTGTACGTCGTTTGGATGCTCAGGTCCATGTCGTGAATCGTCAAATCGTGGCGTCAGGGCACCACTCAGAAGTATTGAGTCCAGAACGTATCGAGTCGCTGTTTAAGCACTACACAGCAAAAGTGGAGGCGGCGTAATGGATTGGTTAAGAGAGCTTGCTCTGCATGGTGTGGAAGCGGGTTGGTTAAGCGATAGTTTTGCTTACGCGTTTATGGTCAACGCGATAGTGGCTGCACTCATTCTTGGTCCCTTATTAGGGGGGTTAGGCACGCTAGTCATCGCGAAGCGTTTGGCGTTCTTTTCAGAGGCCGTCGGTCATGCTGCACTAACAGGTATTGCGATTGGTGTACTGCTTGGTGAGCCACCAGAAAACCCATTTATTGGATTATTTAGCTTCTGCATGATCTTCGCACTGTTGCTGCATTTCGTGCGAAATCGAACCAATGTGCCTTACGATACATTAGTCGGTGTGTTCCTAGCACTGGCTTTAGCCGTTGGTGCTGCCTTGCTAATGTACGTGGCACGCAAGATCAACATTCACATGCTGGAGAATGTTCTATTCGGTTCAATCCTGACGGTAACAGACAGAGACATTACGATTCTGGCCGTGAGTTGTTTGATCATTTTATTGCTTTTGATCCCGACATTTAACCGCATATTACTGACTTGCATCAGCCCAGATATTGCGCGTGTCCGTGGATTCAATACCAGCTTCTACGATTACTTGTTCGTCATGATGATCACGCTTGTGACCATTGCTGCGGTGAAGATCATTGGCGCCGTATTAGTCGGGGCATTACTGCTGATTCCTGGTGCAACAGCCCGCCTTCTTACTAAGAGAATGGGGAGCTTTGTGTTGCTCTCATCACTGCTGGCGACCATCGCGTGCTTGGTTGGCACCGTCTTACCGATGGAGTTGGAACTTCCAGTTCCATCTGGTGCGTCGATCATCATTGTTTCGGCAATCTTCTTTTTAACTGCAACCATGTATCGCATTGTGCGCAAAGCTTAAATCTGGATATTCGAATATGAACACGAAAAAGATAATTATGGGATTGAGTTTGGCAATAGCGAGTACAGCAGCGCCGTTTGCTATAGCTAAAGACATCGTTACGAGCACTCCTGTGACCTACATGTTGGCTCAGCAGTTGATGCAAGGTACGGATATCGAGACGACTTACTTGCCGCCTAAACGCTACGGGATTGAGCGTTTGGTGAATTGGTTTGCAAGCAAAGGACATGAACAAGTTACCGCAGCAGGAAAAAATGCAACAGTAGCGCTCACATTGGGTGCTGTTTGGCATCAAGACCCTACTTTTGTGTATGCGCGTCAGGGAAATGTGCGCTTGATAGAGATTGATGCCTCTCAAGCGATTTCACCGAGAGCGCAAGGTGTTGCGGCATTAACGTTGGATAATGGTGAGACGTCGAAATACGCTTGGATGAATCCGAGCAACTTGATTCGAATGGCGGCGATTGTCGGTGAAGATCTACAGAAGGTATACCCTCAACATCAAGCTCAAATTGAAAAGAACCAGCAAGCCTTGATGCTAGACGTGCGGGAGCTGATCAATCAACAACAAGAAGTAATTTTCGAAAAAGAGCTCGATTCGGTGGTATTGTTGGGTGAATCGTTAGAAGATTTTGCATCAGGAAACCAACTGTTTGTGGTCGATCGCCAATTCAAACCAGAATTGGAATGGTCAGAGGCAGAGAAACTATCTTTAAAAGCTCAATTTGAGGAAGATGAAACTCTGTGGCTGATCACTGATAAACGCCCGTCAAAAACGTTAACTTCATTAGTTTCACAGGATCGCATACTGCAAATTGATGTTATTGACCGATGGGGCAGTAAAGGTATCAAAACTGAGAAGCCACTCGCACGCTGGCAGTTGTAACACGCAAAACACCACACAAATTATGAAGGGAACTGAAAAGTTCCCTTTTTTTATGGGATCAAGATCAAAAATCAAGTACAAATAACACCAGTTGCATAAGAAAGTATTTGTTTCATTTATATTTCATTACTACTTTGTTATCTGTTCGTTGCGATTGATGCTTTTTGCTTTTGTTGTCGGGGCGAACCAGTACAAACAACTATATGGATGTTAACAATGAAAATGAAAACTCTAGCCGTTGCAGTGGCGGCACTAGCAGGTGGTTCTCAGGTCTTCGCAGCAGAAGTTTACAACAGCGACGGCACATCTCTTTCTATCGGCGGCCACGTATCTGTGGGCGTTGGTGAGTACTTTGAAGAAGAAGTTAAAGTTCACCAAGTATCTCCTCGTATTAACATCGGCGGTAAAAAAGACATCGGTAATGGCGTAACTATCGATGCTAAAGGTGAGTGGTCTCTGAACTACCTTAATGGTGGTGACAACTCTTTCTCCACTCGTCTAGGTTACATTGGTGCGACGCATGATCAATTTGGACGTTTAGTTGTCGGTACGCAATGGTCCCCTTATTACGATGTTGCTGGTGTTGCTGATATGCCTATCGCGTTTGCCAATGACTTCTTGTATGAAAACCACTACAACCTAGGTTCTGGCCGTGCTGAGAAGATGGTTAGTTACCGTAAAGGTTTGGAGTTTGGCGATGGCTTTGGTTTGAACATCGGTCTTGGTTGGCAGGGTGAGCAATCTATCTACGATCAACGTGGCCAAATCGCGCTGAGTACCGAGCTAGCTGGTTTTGGTCTAGGTTACGTTTACAGCGGTGGTGACATTGAGTTGGGCTCTAAATCAGAGTCTGCGACATCTCATATGTTCTCAGCCAAATATGGCCAATATGGTGCTGGTATCTATGCTGCGTTAGTTTACGGTATGAACGAGTACTTCTATGACAACCTTGAAGAGACTTCTCAATACGAGGCTGTATTAGCGTATGGTCTTGATAGCGGTCTTAATTTGATTGCTCACTATGAAAGTGTAGAAGACGACAAGAACGACAAGACTCAGTACAGCAATATGTCTGTACAAGCAGAGTACACTGTTACTCCTGCATTTGTTACGTTCGCAGCATATCGCTTCGGTCTGGGTGATGACGTTGACCCAGCTCCAGGAGACCTAGATCTAGATGAGGATTTCTGGACAATCGGTGCTCGTTACTACTTCTAATAAATAGGACAGTTTCTACTGCCTAAACACATTTATTGTGTTAACGCCTACTCGCCGTGAGTAGGCGTTTTTCTTTCTGTTTAGCTCATCTGAGTTATGTTACCGAGTATCTAGATTGAAAAATGCCCGCGTAAAAGCGCAATGTAGTTCACTTAA